>JADYYZ010000355.1 GCA_020853405.1 Acetobacteraceae bacterium | reverse complement strand
CGGCGAGGTCGGCCGAGGGGAAATCGGCGGGCGTGCTGCCGGCGACGGTGCGGCCGGGGAGGAATTTCAGCGTCGCCGGGTTCGGTGTGCCTTCGGTCTCGATGAACATGGTCTGACCCCTTGGTTCGGCTACGGATTTGGCGCCGCGTGGGTTCGGGGTCAAGCCGCGCCGGTCCCCTGGTGTGATGGGAGGAGGGATGCGGCCGACGCGCGGCGGCGTCGGATATTTTGGGACCGAGGCGGCGCCCGGCGACTGAGGGCCAGCCACCGGCCCGCGCAGCGGGCCGAGGCCGCGAATGCGGCCCGCGCCAGGTGGCGCGAGCCAAGCCGCCGGAGGCGGCGCCCGGCGACTGAGGGCAAGCTTACGTCACGGCGTCGAGCTCCGCCTCGCCGAGCCCGCCCGGCACGATCGTCATCGGCCGCTTCAGCCGCCCGGAATACTTGCCGGCCAGCGCGGTGATCAGCGGCCCCGGCCCCTCGCCGGCCGGCGAGGAGGCAAGCACCAGGATCGAGATCCGCACCTCCTCCTCCAGCAGTTTCAGCAGCTCCTCGCGGGCGTGGCCCTCGCGCACGAACAGGATCGGCATGGTCCCGGTGATGCGGTTGACCTCGGCGGCGAGCGAGGACAACAGCCGCTCCGCCTCCTCGCGCCGCTCCTGGCGCAAGAGCGCGCCGACGCCGGCCCATTCGCTCATGCCGGGCGGTTCGGCGACGCGCAGCAGCGCCACCCGGCCGCCGCCCTTCAGCGCCCGCAGGCAGGCATAGCGCAGCGCCACGTCGCGTTCCGGGCTGTCGTCGACCACCACCAGGAAGATGCGGTCGCGCCGGCGATCGGCGGCGGACGGCGTGGCCGGTGAAGGATCGCTGCTCATGGCCTCTGCTCCGACCGAGGGGTCTGGGTCCGGGGATCAGGTCCTGCGGAAGACGTAGCTGCCGAACCAGCCGGTCAGCGCCGCCGCCAGCACGGCCGCGATACCGTACAACAGGGGCATCTCGTGCGCGAACCGCCACAGCCGGGCGCCGATCCCGACCCGGCGCACCTCCAGCGACAGCGGCCGGTCGGCGATGATGCGGCCGCCCCGCACCAGCATCGCATCGATGCGATAGAGGCCGGTGGCGACGCTCGCGGGGAACTCGATCCGGGCCGAGAACAGCCGCCCGCCCAGCAGCTGCGCCGGCGGCTCGTTCTCGGCATAGAGCCGACGCTCGCCCTTGATGCGCAGGAAGGCAAGGCGGAACGCATCGGGGTCGGGCCGCCCGCCCAGCATCGCCATCGGCTGGGTGGCGATGCCGATGCGGTGGCGCAACCGCTCCGCCTCCGGCAGGATCTGCCACAGCGGCCGGGTCGAGGCGAGCGCGTAGAAACTCGGCACCTCGTTGAACCGCGCCTCGGCGCCGTTCACCCAGATGCCCATCCGCCGTTCCTTGCGGCGCAGCACCAGGTCCTGGTCCGGGCCGCGCACCACCACCACGACGTCGCCCTCGCCCTCGATCGCGCCGAACACCATCACCTCGTCGCCGGAGAATCCGGTCGTGATGTCGATCCGCGGCTGGCTGATGTCGGCCACCAGGTCCTCGGCGCGGAGCGGCGGCGCGAACAGCAGCAGGGCGGCGAGCAGGAGGGCGCGGATCACAGCGCGATATCCAGGTTGTAGAGGCGATCGGGGCGCTGGATCAGCGTCCAGCCGAGCTGCAGCGCGACCGCAACCACCATCAGGCCGAGCAGCCCGCGCGTCTCCTCGCCCGAAAGCCGGCCGGAGAAGCGCACGCCCCACTGCGCGCCGGCGACCGAGCCGAGCATCAGCAGCAGCGCCAGGATCACGTCCACGCTCTGGGTCTGCCAGGCCTGCAGGATCGTGACGTTGGCGGAGACCACCACCACCTGGAACAGCGAGGTGCCGATGGTGATGCCGGTCGGGATTCCGAGCAGGTAGATCATCGCCGGCACCAGGATGAAGCCGCCGCCCACCCCCATGATCGCGCTCAGCACACCGATCAGGAAGCCGATCACGCCGGGCGGGATCACGCTGATATAGAGGCGCGACTGCCGGAAGCGCATCTTGAACGGCAGGCCGTGCATCCAGAAATGCTCGTGCCGGCGGGCCGGGATCCGGCGCCGCTGGCGCAGCAGCGCGCGGCCGCTCTCGGCGACCATCAGTGCCCCCAGCACACCCAGCACCACGACATAGAAGACCGAGACCACGACATCGACCTGGCCGATGCGCCGCAGCCAGGCGAAGATCTGCACCCCGACCGCGCTGCCCACCAGCCCGCCGACCAGCAGCACGCTGCCCATCTTGAGATCGACATTGCCGCGGCGCAGATGGCCGATCAGGCCGGAGACCGACCCGCCCATGGTCTGGTTGGCGCTGGTCGAGACGGCGACCGTCGGCGGCACGCCGATGAAGATCAGAAGCGGCGTCATCAGGAAGCCGCCGCCGACTCCGAACAGGCCCGACAGGAACCCGACACCGAACCCGAGCGCCAGGATCAGCGTCACGTCGAGCGACATCTCGGCGATGGGCAGATAGACCTGCATGCGTGCCCGGGCGCGCCCCTTCCACGGCGCGGGCGCCGGTGCGCCCCGCCGACCAGGCATCAAGCGCGGATTTGCGGCAACAGCACGGCGCCGCCGCCGGCGTCGGCGTTTCGCGTGGCGGATCAGGGCTTCAGGAAGCCGACGATCTCGTACACCTCGTCCAGCACCGGCTCGGCGATCGCGCGGGCGCGCGCGGCGCCATCGGCAAGCACGCGGTCGACCGACGCCGGGTCGGCCAGCAGGCGGCGCATCTCGGCGGTGATCGGGCCGAGGCTTGCGACCAGCAGGTCGGTCAGGATCGCCTTCACCTCGGCGAACGACTTGCCGCCCCACTCGCCCAGCACGGCGGCGGGCGGGCGATCGGTGAGTGCCGCGGCGATGCCGACCAGGTTGCGCGCCTCGGGCCGGCCGTTGAGATCGACCTCCTCGTACGGAAGCGGGTCGGGGTCGGTCTTCGCCTTCCTGATCTTCTGGGCGATCGCGTCCGCATCGTCGGTCAGGTTGATGCGCGAGAAATCGCTCTCCTCGCTCTTGCTCATCTTCCTCGCGCCGTCGCGCAGGCTCATCACCCGGGCCGCCGGGCCGAGGATCAGCGGCTCGATCTCGGGGAAGAATTTCCGCCCGTAGTCGTGGTTGAACTTCTGGGCGATGTCGCGGGCGAGCTCCAGATGCTGCTTCTGGTCCTCGCCCACCGGCACGCGCGATGCCTTGTAGAGCAGGATGTCGGCGGCCATCAGGTTCGGATAGGCATAGAGCCCGACCGAGGCGTTCTCGCGGTCGCGGCCGGCCTTCTCCTTGAACTGGGTCATCCGGTTCAGCCAGCCCAGGCGGGCGACGCAGTTGAACACCCAGGCGAGCTGGGCATGGCCCGGCACGGCGGACTGGTTGAACACGATGTGCTGCTTCGCATCGATGCCGCAGGCAATCAGGGCAGCCGCGACCTCGCGCGTGGCCAGGCGCAGCTCGCGCGGCTCCTGCCAGACGGTGATCGCGTGCATGTCGACGACGCAGAAGACGCAGTCGTGGTCGTGCTGGAGCGCGACCCAGTTGCGGATCGCGCCGAGATAGTTGCCAAGGTGAAGGTTGCCGGTGGGCTGGACGCCCGAGAAAACGCGCTGCATGGGCGGCGCGTATCGCGG
>JADYYZ010000354.1 GCA_020853405.1 Acetobacteraceae bacterium | reverse complement strand
TGGAAAGATCGCCGGTCCAGGCCTGCACCGCGCCGCAATGGGTGCAGCGTGCCTTGGACAGTTCGCCGTGCATATGCACCGGCCGGCTGCCGGCGCGGGCGTGCAGGTCATCGACGTTCTGGGTCACCAGCATCAGTTCGCCCGGCCAGCGCGCCTGCAGGCGGGCGAGCGCCAGGTGGGCTGCGTTCGGCGCGAGGCTGGGGTCGGCCAGCTGGGCGCGGCGCGCGTTGTAGAAGGCGTGCACCCGCCCGGGGTCGCGCGCGAAGGCTTCGGGTGTGGCCACCTCCTCGATCCGCACCTTGGCCCAGATGCCGTCGGCGTCGCGAAAGGTGGCAAGGCCGCTTTCCCGGGAAATGCCCGCCCCGGTCAGGATCACGATGCTGTCCGCCCGCATGGCGGGCTGGTGCTAGCACGCGGGGCCTGTGCCTGTCAGGGCCGCGGCCGGTCAGTGCCCGTGCCCGGGCCCCCGCGCGCCCGGCGCCTCGACGGCGAACTCGACCTCGATCGCGCCGGCGCGCTCGAACACCAGGCGGGCCGCGACATGCTCACCCTGCACGAAGCGCCGGGTGGTGTTCAGGAACATGATGTGCAGCCCGCCCGGCGCCAGCCTTGCCTCGCCGCCGGCAGGGACCGCGACCCCCTCGACCGGGTGCATCTGCATCACGCTGCCCTCCATCCGCGTGCCGTGCAGCTCGATGCTCGCCGCCGCCGGGCTTTCCACCCGGACCAGCCGGTCGGGCAGGCTGCCCCGGTTGCGGACCACCAGATAGCCGCCCCCGGTGCCGCCCGCGGCCGCGGTCGCGCGCACCCAGGGCTGGCTGATCACGAGCTCGCCCAGCGTGTAGTCGCGCGCCGCGGCGGGCAGCGCGAGGCAAGCGGCGAGCACGCCGGCAATCAGCAAGGAACGCATGCGGGAAAACCTTTCGGGGAGGAACGCGGAACCCGGCCGCGCGCGCGAATCACCCGCGCCGGCGGCCGGCTCAGGCCAGAGCATAATCGACCTCGGGCGTATAGACCGCGAACTCCTTGCCGAGCTGCGAGGAGAACAGCGTGAAGTGCTCGACCAGCACCGGCTCGGCGCGGAACAGGCTGTGCGCCTGCACCCAGCGCGCGAGCTTCGCCTCGGGCACCTGGTCGACGCGGGCCAGCGTGACGTGCGGCGCGAAACGCCGCCGTTCGGGCGCCATGCCGGCACGCTGCAACGCCGTCTCGATCTTCTGCTGGAGGTGGGAAAGCCGCTCGTTGCGCTCGGCCCTCGCCCACAGCGTGGTCACCCGGCCGGCGGATTCGAACGTGCCGATGCCGGCAAGCGAGAGCTCGAAGCCGCGGCTGCGCACGGCCGCCAGCGCGTCGTCGATCTCCTGCGCCTGCCAGGACTGCACCTCGCCGATGAAGCGCAAGGTCAGGTGCAGGTTCGCCGCCGGCACCCAGCGCGCGCCGGGAACGCCGCCGGCAAGGCCGGCAAGCACGAGGCGCAGGGAATCCGGCAGGGCGAGCGCGACGAACAGGCGCATATCACGCCCGCTCCGCTGCGATCTTCGCCGCGCGTGCCGCCAGTTCACGCGCGTCCGGCAGCATCCGCCGCACCATCTCGGCGACGCCTTCCCTGTTGGGATGGATGCCGTCGGGCTGGTTCAGCGCCGGCACCGCCGCCACGCCTTCCAGGAAGAAGGGGTAGAAGATCACGCCCGGCCGCGCTGCCAGGCGGGAGAAGGCCTGCTCGAACTCCCGCCCGTACTCGGCGCCGAGGTTGGGCGGCGCCTTCATGCCGGCCAGCAGCACGGGAATCTTCTCGCGCTCCAGCAGCCGGTCGAGGATCGCGGCCAGGTTCTGCGCGGTCGCCGCCGGCGGCAGGCCGCGCAGCCCGTCATTGGCGCCCAGCGCCACGATTGCGCCGTGCGGCTTCTCGGCCAGCGCCCAGTCGAGCCGTGCCCGCCCGCCGGCGGTGGTATCGCCGGAAACCCCGCCATCGAGTACGGTGAGGCTTGGATACCCTGCCTCGCGGAGCGCCACCTGCAGTTGTGCCACGAACCCCTCGTCGCGCGGCAGCCCGAAGCCCGCGGTCAGGCTGTCGCCCAGCGCCAGGATGCGGATCGCAGCCTGGGCAGCGGCAGCAGGCGCAGCAGCCGCGGGTGTAGTGGCAGCGGGGGAAGTGGCAGCGGGGGTGGGCGCCTGCGCCATCGAAGCCGCTGGCCAGGCAGGCACGAGCGACGCGGCGGCCAGGAGTTTTCTGCGGCAGAGCGAAGGCCCACCTGGGGGAGGATCGAGGAGGGCCGGCATGGACGTCACCGCAAATCCGAACTCGCCGCCGGCGCACGCCATGCTGACGGTCAGGGGCCTGGAACTAACCGTGCCGTCTGCGGCCGGGCCGGTCAACATCCTGCGCGGCATCGACCTTGCGGTGGGCGCGGGCGAGCAGGTCGGGCTGGTCGGCCCGTCGGGGTCGGGCAAGACCAGCCTGATGATGCTGATCGCCGGGCTCGAGCGTGCCACGGGTGGCAGCATCGCTGCCGCCGGGCGTGAGCTTACCGGCCTCGATGAGGACGCGCTGGCCGAGTTCCGCCGCGACCACATGGGTATCGTGTTCCAGTCGTTCCACCTGCTGCCGGCGATGACCGCGCTCGAGAACGTCGCGGTGCCACTGGAACTGGCCGGGCGTGAGGACGCCTTCGCCGAGGCGGCCGCGATGCTGGGCCGGGTCGGGCTTGCGCATCGCACCACGCACTATCCCGCCCAGCTCTCGGGCGGCGAGCAGCAGCGCGTGGCACTGGCGCGCGCGATCGCGCCCAGGCCAAGAATCCTGCTGGCCGACGAGCCGACCGGCAACCTCGACGGCGCGACGGGTGCGCAGGTGATGGACCTGCTGTTCGGCCTTGCCGCCGACAGCGGGGCCACCCTGATCCTGATCACCCACGATCCGCGCCTGGCGGGGCGCTGCGGCAGGCAGGTCGCGCTCGCCGACGGCAGGATCGTCTCCGACCGCGTCGTTCCCGCCCAGGCCGGCTGATGCGCACGCTTGCCATCGCGTTCCGGTTCGCCCGGCGCGAGCTGCGCGGCGGCATCGCCGGCCTTCGCATCGTGCTCGCCTGCCTCGCCCTCGGGGTCGCCGCGATCGCCGCGGTCGGCACGCTGGGGGCAGCGGTGCGGGCCGGGCTTGCCGCCGACGGCCGCCGCATCCTCGGCGGTGATCTCGAGGTGGCCGCGACCTCGCGCGACGTGCCGGAGGCGATGAAGGCGTACATGCGGGCGCGGGGCGCCATCGCCGAGGTCGCCGAGATGCGGGCGATGCTGATCGTGCCGGAAGGGCAGGCGGGCGCGGGCGAGCGGCTGCTGGTGGAACTGAAGGCGGTCTCGCCCGCGTGGCCGCTCGATGGCGCCGCCCTGGTCGACGGGAACGTGCCGGCACAGGCGGCACTGAGGCCGCGGGACGGCCTGCCCGGGGTTGCGCTGGAGCGCGTGGTGATCGAGCGGCTCGGCCTGCACGAGGGCGAGCGGGTGCGGCTGGGCGAGGCGAGCTTCCGCGTTGCCGGCACGCTGACGGCCGAGCCGGACCGCGTCGCGACCCCCGCCGTGCTGGGCGCGCGCGCGCTGATCGCAGACGGCGCGCTGCCGGCGACCGGGCTGGTGCAGCCGGGCAGCCTCGTTCGCTTCTCGGTCCGCTGGCGCCTGCCGGAGGGCGCCGACATCGCCGCCACGGCACGCGCGCTGCGCACCTCCTTCCCCGATGCCGGGCTTCGCATCCGCGATGCCAGAGCGGCAGCACCGGGTGTTGCGAACTTCATCGCGCGCGCCGAGCTGTTCCTGACGCTGGTCGGGCTTGCCGCGCTGCTGGTCGGCGGCATCGGGGTTGCGAACGGCGTCGGCGCCTGGCTCGCCGCCCGCCGCCGCTCGATTGCCACGCTGAAATGCCTGGG
>JADYYZ010000353.1 GCA_020853405.1 Acetobacteraceae bacterium | reverse complement strand
TTGCCGCCGGTGCCGGCGAGGGCCTCGCGCAGCAGGCGCATGCCCTGGGCCAGCGTCTCGGCAAAGCGTTCTTCTTCGGTGCGCAGCACGCGCTCGACGTGCAGGCGGCCCTCGCGCAGCTCGGGGTAGGCCGCGCCCATTTCCTTGACCAGCGGCTCGACCAGCTGGAAGAAAAACGGCTGGCTCACGCCGAGTTCGTGCCCGTGGCGCAGCGCGCGGCGGATGATCCGCCGCAGCACGTAGCCGCGGCCCTCGTTGCCGGGCAACACGCCGTCGACGATCAGGAAAGCGGCGGCGCGGATATGGTCGGCGATCACGCGCAGCGAGGTGGACTTGAGGTCGCTGGTATTGGTGGCAGCCGCGGCGGCGGCGATCAGGCGGCGAAACAGGTCGATGTCGTAGTTGCTATGCACGCCCTGCATGACGGCGGCGATGCGCTCGAGGCCCATGCCGGTATCCACCGAGGGCTTGGGCAGCGGCGTGAGCGTGCCGTCGGCGGCGCGGTCGAACTGCATGAACACCAGGTTCCAGATCTCGACGTAACGGTCGCCGTCCTCATCCGGTGATCCGGGCGGCCCGCCCGCTATGTCGGCACCGTGGTCGTAGAAGATCTCCGAACAGGGGCCGCAGGGACCGGTGTCGCCCATCGACCAGAAGTTGGAGCTCTCGCCGAGGCGGCTGAAGCGCTTGGGATCGATGCCGATTTCCTTCAGCCAGATGTCGGCGGCCTGCTGGTCATCGCGGTAGACGGTCACCCACAGCCGCTCGGGCGGAATCGCCAGCGTGACGGTGATGAACTCCCAGGCAAAGCGGATCGCGTCCTGCTTGAAGTAGTCGCCGAAGCTGAAATTGCCAAGCATCTCGAAAAAGGTGTGATGCCGGGCCGTATAGCCCACGTTCTCCAGGTCGTTGTGCTTGCCGCCGGCGCGCACGCAGCGCTGCACCGTCGCCGCGCGCGTATAGCTGCGCGGATCGCGGCCGAGAAACACGTCCTTGAACTGCACCATGCCGGCATTGGTGAACAGCAGCGTCGGGTCGTTGCCGGGGACCAGCGGCGAGCTCGCCACGATGCGATGCTCGTGGGCGGCGAAGTAGTCGAGGAAGCGCTGGCGGAGGATCGACGTGTCCATTGGGGTTCCGGGGGAGCGTGGGGAAAATGAGGGTGCAAGGATAGGGGAACGGGGGCTGGGTCGGAAGGGATCTGTTGCACCTGGTCGACCGAGCGGTCACGCCAAAAGCCCGCACAAACTGCGCCGAGGGTAGCCGAGCGGGCATGCGGGACACCCTTTGGCAACGCTCACGGCGGTACTCCGCCGTAGTGCCAAAGGGCTTCCCGCGTGACCGCTCGGCGTGGTCTACCCGCCGTCCTCGTCATCGGTGGTGAAAGCCTGACGGATCTGCTCACTGCTGAACCCCCGGTATTGGAGAAACCGCGACTGTCGGGCGCGATCCTTGTAATCAGCAGGCTGGTCAGACCCGAAGCGTTTTTCGCGGACGGTACGGGCTTCGGCGGGCCAGTCGACTTCCTGCCCGGCCAGCGCGGCACTGATCTGCTCGCTGGTGATGCCGCGCCGTTCGAGTTCGGCGCGCAGCCACAGCGGGCCGTGGCCGCGGCGGGTGTAGCTGGCGAGGAAGCTGTCGATGAAGCGCGTTTCGCTGAGCAGGCCGTCGGCGATCAGGGCGGCGAGGGTCTGCTCGATCTCATCGACGGGGAACTCGCGGGACTGGAGCTTTTCGCGCAGTTCGGCGACCGAGTGCTCGCGGCGGGCGAGGATGTCGAGGGCGATCTTGCGCGGGGAACTGCCGGCGCGACCGCCTCCCGGCGGTGCGCCGTCATCGTCCAGCCCGGTCTCGCCGCCCTGCCCGTCTTCCGGCGCCGCCGGATCAGGCTTCGTCGAGCGCTTCCGCCTCGGCCACTGATTTCTCGGCATCGCCCGGTTTCACTAGGAGTGCAGCGCGCAGCTTCTTTTCGATTTCCACCGCCATCGCGGGATTGGCGGCGAGGAAATCGCGGGCGTTGTCGCGGCCCTGGCCGATGCGGTCGCCTTCGTAGCTGTACCAGGCACCGGACTTCGCCACGATGCCGTGCTTGATGCCGAGGTCGATCAACTCGCCCTCGCGGGAGATGCCCTGCTCGTAGATGATCTCGAACTCGGCGACGCGGAACGGCGGCGCGACCTTGTTCTTGACGACCTTGACGCGGGTCTGGTTGCCGACCACTTCTTCGCCGCGCTTGATCGCGCCGATGCGGCGGATGTCCATGCGCACCGAGGAATAGAACTTGAGGGCGTTGCCGCCCGGCGTGGTTTCGGGGTTGCCAAACATCACGCCGATCTTCATGCGGATCTGGTTGATGAAGATCACCGCGGTATTGGAACGCTTGATGTTGCCGGTGAGCTTGCGCAGTGCCTGCGACATGAGGCGCGCCTGCAGGCCGACGTGCGTGTCGCCCATCTCGCCCTCGATCTCGGCCTTGGGCGTGAGCGCGGCGACGGAATCGACCACCACCACATCGACCGCGCCGGAGCGCACCAGCAGGTCGGTGATCTCCAGTGCCTGCTCGCCGGTGTCCGGCTGCGAGACCAGCAGGTCGTCGATGTTGACGCCGAGTTTCTGCGCATAGGCCGGGTCGAGCGCGTGCTCGGCGTCGACGAAGGCGGCGGTGCCGCCGCCCTTCTGGCACTGGGCGATGATCTGCAGCGTGAGGGTGGTCTTGCCGGAGGATTCGGGCCCGAAGATCTCGATGATGCGGCCCTTGGGCACGCCGCCCACGCCGAGCGCGAGATCGAGGTTGAGCGAACCGGTGGAGATGACGTCGATGTCCTTGATCACCCCGGAATCGCCGAGGCGCATCACCGAACCCTTGCCGAATTGCCGCTCGATCTGGCCCAGTGCGGCGCTCAGCGCCTTCTTGCGATTGTCATCCATGGAGTGATTCCGTTGCGGGTGAAGCTTTAGCGATTATTCCACAGTTCGACAGCGTCCACAGGCGCACAAAAACCGGCACTTCGCCGCGATTCAGCTGGCGAGGCGGCCGATGCAGCCCTGGAGTGCGGCGGCCACCGACTGGCGGCGGATCGCGTCGCGGTCGCCCTCGAACTGGCGCTGTTCCGCAACGAGTACCGGGCCGGGGCCGGCCCAGGCCAGCCACACCGTGCCGACCGACTTGTCGGCCGTGCCGCCGTCCGGTCCGGCGATGCCGGTGATGGCCACGGCGATCTCCGCGCTGCTCGCCAGCCGCGCACCGATGGCCATCTGTTCGGCCACCTCCTCGCTGACCGCGCCGTGCGCCGCCAGCGTGCCCTCGCCCACCCCCAGCATGGCGCCCTTCGCCGCGTTGCCGTAGGTGACGAAGCCGTATTCAAACCAGGCGGAGCTGCCCGGCCGGTCGGTCAGGCACTTGGCCAGCCAGCCGCCGGTGCAGGACTCGGCGGTGGCGATGCGCGCGTCCCGGGCGATGAGCCGCGTGGCCAGGGTTTCGACCAGCGCAGCGAGTTCGGCATCGCCGGGTACGCTCATGCCTTGGCGACTCCGCTGCGCGCCGCCAGCACTTGCCGGTACAGGGCCAGGTAGCTGTCCACCATCTGCAGCGGACCGAAGCGGCTCTGCACGCGGTTGCGCCCGGCCGCACCGAGCTGCTGGCGCAGGTTGGGGTCACCGAGCAGGCGGATCACGGCCGCAGCCAGCGCCGCCGTGTCGCCGGCCGGCACCAGCAGGCCGGTCTCGCCATCCACGACCACCTCCGGCACGCCGCCGGCTGCAAAGGCGACGATCGCCACGCCGGCCGCCTGCGCTTCCAGCAGGCTCACGCCGAGGCCTTCGTGCAGCGCCGGATGGACGAGCAGATCGAGGTGGCCGAGAAACTCGCGCAGATCGGCGCGCAAGCCGCAGAAGCTGGTGGTACCACCCCAGCCGGTGCGCGACTTGAGTTCGGCCTCCAGCGGCCCGCTGCCGAAGATCAGCAGCCGGGCATCGGGGCACTGCGCGCGGATCAGCGGCCAGGCTTTCAGGAACAGCGCGTGGCCCTTGCGCGGGATCAGTTGCGCGACGATCGCCACCGTGCGCTGGCCGGGCTCGATGCCGAACTCGGCGAGAAATTTTTCGCGCGGCCAGACCGGCACGCAGTCCGCGGCCGTCACGCTGCTGCGGATGGTGGCGAGCTTGGCCGCCGGCACGCCCTGCGCTTCCAGCTGCGTGCGCACCGCCGAGGAAATCGCCACGATGCGCTCGTAGGCCAGGTACTTGAGGTTGCCGATCAGCGGCGTGTCGGGGTTGTCCACACGTCGCGTGAGCACTGCGGGGATGTGCGCCACGGCTGCTGCCAGCCCGCCGAAGATGTCGGCGCCGCGCCGGCTGTGGACGTGCAGCAGATCGGGCTTGAGGCGCCGCACTTCGGCCACCAGGAAGGACACCGAGGCCACGTCAAGGTCGCCGCCGAGCTCGTGCGTGACCACCGTCAGTCCGGCCGCGGCGGCCGCTGTCGCGATGGCGCTGCCGGTGGGACAGGCCAGCGTCGAGTGCACGCCGCGCGCCTCGAGTCCGCGCATCAGTTCGATGACCTGGCGCGGGCCTCCATAGAGGTGACGACCGGTTTCGAGGTGCAGGACGTGCATGGGGGTGATGATAAGCACATATTGCCGCACCTGAACGCGGATGCTACATTTGTGCCACAACAGCTTGAGCGGAGATTTGCACATGGCAGCGACCACCACCATCCGCCTGCCGCCTGAATTGCAGGCCCGGCTCGGCGTCCTCGCCAGGCAGACCGGACGCTCGGCGCACAGCCTGATCATCGAAGCTGTGGAACGGCATGCCGACCACGAGGAGCAGATGCAGAAGCTGGTCAGGGAGGCGCTGGCGGCCGATGCGGACATCGAGAAGACCGGCGAGGTCTACAAAGCCGAAGACGTGCATGCCTGGATGCAGCGTCTCGCCAGCGAAGATTCACCCGCACGGCCGAAGCCGTGCCGACGGTAGTCTATTCGGCACGTTCGCTGGACCACCTCGAACGCGCCTTTCGATATCTGCGCGACAAAGACCCGGATGCTGCTGCCGACGCCGTGACCGCCATCTGCTCGGCAGTCGACAATCTCGCCGCTCACCCGCTGGTCGGCCGGCGCATCTCCGGCGAGCTGCGCGAACTGGTC
>JADYYZ010000352.1 GCA_020853405.1 Acetobacteraceae bacterium | reverse complement strand
GAACACGGCATCGAGCCAGCGCAGCATCAGCCTGGGCGCCGAGATCACCGGCCGGCGCAGGAACACGGCATAGGTCACGCGCCGGTCGCCGAAGCGCGCGACCACCGCCTTGGTGCGGTTGAAATAGACGTCGGTGAGCCTCGCGACGTCGAACGGCGGGGGTATCGCCACCGTGTCGTTCATCGCCCGCCCCTACTGCGCGGCGACGGGGTGCCGACGGTCGGGCAGGCGGCGCTCCTTCAGTTCGGCGGCCAGCAGGAAGGCCAGTTCCAGCGACTGCTCGGCGTTCAGCCGCGGGTCGCAGAAGGTGTTGTAGGCATCGGCGAGCCGCGCCTCGGTGATCCGGTTGGCCCCACCCAGGCATTCGGTGACGTCCTGGCCGGTCATCTCCACGTGCACGCCGGCGGCATAGGTGCCCTCGGCCTCGTGCACGTCGAAGAACTTCCGCACCTCGTCGAGGATCGCATCGAACGAGCGTGTCTTGTAGCCGCTGCTGGTCTTGGTGGTGTTGCCGTGCATCGGGTCGCTGAGCCAGGCGACGGTGCGGCCTTCGTTGCCGAGCTTGCGGATCAGCGGCGCCAGTTTCGCTTCCACCTTGTCGGCACCCATGCGCGCGATCAGGGTCAGCCGGCCGGCCTCATTGCCGGGGTTCAGGATGTCGCACAGGCGCACCAGCTCGTCGGCATCCATGCTCGGCCCGACCTTCAGCCCGATCGGGTTGGCCACCCCGCGCAGGAATTCGACATGCGCGCCGTCGGGCTGGCGGGTGCGGTCGCCGATCCAGGGAAGGTGGGTCGAACAGAGATAGGTGTCGCCGGTGGTGCTGTCGATGCGAACCTGGGTCTGCTCGTAGTTCAGCAGCAGGCATTCGTGGCTGACATAGAAGTCGGTCTCGCGGATCTGCGGCGAGCTCTCGCTGGTCATGCCGCAGGCGGCCATGAAGTCGAGCGTCTCGCTGATGCGGGCCGACAGGTCGCGGTAGCGCTCCGCGAGCGGGCTCCGCTCGACGAAGGAGAGGTTCCAGCGGTGCACGCGGTGCAGGTCTGAAAACCCGCCCTGGGCGAAGGCACGGAGCAGGTTCAGCGTGCCCGCGGAATGGAAATAGCCGCGCTCCATCCTCAGCGGATCGGGCGTGCGCGCCGCCAGCGTCGCCGCCGCGCCGTTGATGTTGTCGCCGCGATAGATCGGCAGTTCGACGCCGCCCACGGTCTCGGTATCGCTGCTGCGAGGCTTCGCGAACTGGCCGGCCATGCGGCCGAGCTTCACCACCGGCACCGCGCCGCCATAGGTCAGCACCACCGCCATCTGCAACAGCACGCGGAAGGAATCGCGGATGATGTTGGCGGTGAAGTCGGAGAAGCTTTCGGCACAGTCCCCGCCCTGCAGCACGAACGCCCTGCCGGAAGCGGCATCGGCGAGTGCTGCCTTCAGCCGCCGCGCCTCGCCGGCGAAGACCAGCGTGGGATAGGTGCTGAGACGCGCCTCGACCGCCTCGAGCGCGGCCAGGTCGGGATAGGCGGGCGCCTGGCGTATGGGCCGGTTGCGCCAGGAATCGGGGGTCCAGTCGGCAGCCATGTGATCCTCGGGCATTCTTCTTGTGCCGCGCAGCAAACCACGGAAAGCGCGTGCTTGGCTACTCCCGGCCGCGGTGGGCGATGGCAGCCATGCCGGCCGATCGAGCGCCGCGCCGGTGGCACCGACGCCGCTTGCGGGCTCTCCATCTTCCGAGCGGCGACCGGCCGGGCTTCAATAGGGGCCGCAGCGGCGGCGGGGGATCAGGCTGGTGTCCACCGAGGTGATGGCGGTGGTGCTGCTGGGCGCGGCCCTGCACGCCACCTGGAACGTGCTGGTGAAATCAGGCGCGGACAAGGCGCTCGACATCGGGCTGGTGGTGGCGGGATCGGCGCTGCTGTCGCTGCTGGCGCTGCCCTTCGTGCCACTGCCGGCGCCGCCGAGCTGGCCGATGCTGGTGGCGTCGGGGCTGATCCACCAGGTCTATTTCATGCTGGTTGGAGCCGCCTATCGGGCCGGCGAGATGAGCCTCGCCTATCCGCTGATGCGCGGCACGCCGCCGATGCTGGTGGCGGTGCTGGGCAATGCGTTGTTGGGCGAGCGGCTCGGCCTCGGCGGCTGGGCAGGGGTTGCGATGGTTTCGGTGGGCGTGCTCGCGACCTCGTTGCAGCGGCGCGCACCGTCGCCGCGCGCGGTCGGCTACGCGCTGGCCAACGCGCTGGTGATCGTCGCCTACACACTTGTCGACGGGATCGGCGCCCGCAATTCCGGCCACGCCATCGCCTATACGCTGTGGGTCTTCGTGCTGACGGCGGCGCTGCTGCTGCCGATGCGCGCCTGGCGCTATGGCAGGGCGCTCGCGCAGCATCTCCGCAGCCGCTGGCATGTCGGCCTGGGTGGCGGGATGTGCACGCTTGGCTCCTACGCGCTGGCGCTGTGGGCGATGACCCGGGCGCCGATCGCCATGGTCTCGGCGCTGCGCGAGACCTCGATCCTGTTCGGCGTCG
>JADYYZ010000351.1 GCA_020853405.1 Acetobacteraceae bacterium | reverse complement strand
TTCTCGGGTTCCGCCGCAAGCCCGCTGCGGGCGGCGGCGATCGCCTCGTTCCATTTCTCCTGGCGGGCATAGGCCTCGGCCAGCAGCATCTGCACGCCGCTGCCGGAACGGTGCGCGCGCAACGGCTCGGATTCCAGAAGGGTCACCGCCTTGGCCGGCTCGTTGGTCGCGATCAGCACACTGGCGACGGCGGCCGCCAGGCTGGGATCGCCCGGATGGGCGGCCTGGATCTTCTCCAGCAAGGCCCGCGCCGCGGGCGCCCGCGGCGTGTTCGATCGCGCTGCCGCCAGCAGCCTGCCCAGCGCCTCGGCGTTCGACGGGTCGCGCTCCAGCACCTCGGCGAACAGGCGCTCGGCTTCCTCGCTCTTGCCCTGCATCGCGGCGACCCGCGCGAGGCCGAGGCGCGCGCGCAGGCTGTTGGGGTGGTTCTTCAGGATGGTCTCGAAGGCATCGCGGGCGCCGGTGAGATCGATGCGGATCAGGTGGATCGTTGCATCGATGGTGCCGGCCAGTTCGCTGTCGCGCATGTTGGCGGGCACCAGGCCGAGCTCGCGGGTCGCCTCCGCCAGGTCGCCGCGGTTGAGTGCCGCGGCCGCCAGGATCTGGTGCATGCCCTGCTGGCTGGGATCGAGCTGCAGCACCTTGCGCGCCGCCTCGGCGGCACCTTCGGTGTTGTTGGTGGCGAGCCGCGCGATCGCCAGGCGCGCCTGGATGCCGACATTGTCGGGGGCCATGGCGGCGGCGCGTTCCATCGCGGCGGCGGCCTCGCGCGGCCGCCCGGCGGCGGCGTGCGCGCGCGCCAGCATCTCCAGCGATTCGACATCGGCCGCCCCCCTGGAGGCCAGGCGATCGAGCGTGCCGGCGGCGGCGTCGGGGCGGTTGGCGGCCAGCTCCAGCGTGGCCAGCAGGCGGGCGCCGCGCGGGTCGTCGGGCCGGCGCGCCACGTGCCGGCGCGCGGCATCCTCGGCCTGGGCGGCCTGGCCCAGCGCGTTCTTGACGGTGGCCTGCAGCAGGTAGCCGTCGGCGAAGTTCTGCAGACCGTTGCCCAGGCGCTGCAGCGTCTCGTCGGCGGCCCGCCAGTCCTGTGCCTGCGCCTGCATCAGGGCGCGGATGTAGAGCGCCGGCGCATAGGTGTTCGCCACCCGCAACGCGGCATCGATATCCGCCTTGGCGCCTGCGGTGTTGTTCAGGCGCAGATAGGTCTCGGCGCGGCGCACGCGGGCCAGCACGTTGCCCGGCATCAGCTCGACCACCTTGCCGAAGGTCTCGGCGGCAGGCTGGAATTCGCCCGCCTCGAACTGGAAGCCGGCCTTGCGCATCAGGGCGTCGAGGTTGTTCGGTGCGGCGGCGAGCGCCTGGTCGGTCGCGGCGATCGCGCCGGCGCGGTTGTTCTCGACCATGGCAAGGCGGGCGGCCGCCAGGTGCGTCTCGGCGGCGCCGGGCGCGAGCTGCACCGCGCGGGTGATCGCCTCGCGTGCCTCGTCGCGCCGGTCGAGGCTGAGCAGCGCGTTGCCGCGGGCAGCCAGGATCTGGCCGGCGACGGCGGGCGGGGTGTTGGCGGCCGGGGCAGGGAAGTCGCGCAGCAGTTCCTGGTTGCGGCCCCGCCCCAGATAGGCGCGCAGCAGCAGCGCCGTGCCGGCGGCGGGGTCATAGCCCCGCTCCAGGGCAGCGCGCGCCTCCTTCTCGGCGGTGTCGGTGTCGCCGACATCGAGGCTCGCCTGTGCCAGCGCGGCGCGGGCGGCGGCCGAGTTCGGGGCATCGCGCACGGCGTTGCGGAACTCGATCTGGGCGGCACGCAGGTCGCCGCGGGCCTGGGCAGCGCGGGCCTTGTCCATCGCCGGCTGGGCGTGCGCCGGCATCGCCGCCAGCAGCGCAAGGCCGAGGGCGGCTGCCTGGAAAAGACGGAAAGCCCGAAAGCGGGCAACCAGGAAAGTCCTGGGCATGCAGGAATCCTCCGCTATACGACGTCCGCGGCCGCCGCCGCCGGGCGGCCGGGCTGCTCGCCCGCGGCCCGCGGCCCGGCCAGGCCGTGTGTTTCCAGCAGACCATAAAGGGTCGGCCGGCTGACCCCCAGCAGGCGGGCCGCCGCCGAGACGCTGCCGTTGGTGCGGGCAAGGGCGCGCTCGATCGCTTCGCGCTCGGCACGCATCCGTGCCGCCCGCAGGTCGAGATCCGCGTCCAGCACTGGCGGCGGCGGCGCGGCGGCCGTGACCGCGGGCAGTTCCAGGTCCTCGGCACTCACCAGCGCGCCGTCGGCCATCAGGGCGGCCCGGCGCACCCGGTTCTGCAGCTCGCGCACATTGCCGGGCCACGCATAGGCAGCGATCGCTGCCAGCGCGCCGGCATCGAAGCCGCTTCTGCGCCGGCCCATCGCCTGGCTTTCGTGGGCCAGGAACCAGCGGGCCAGCAGCAGGCTGTCCTCGCCGCGCTCGCGCAAGGGCGGGATGCGCACGGCGATGCCGTTCAGGCGATACAGCAGGTCGCCGCGGAATTTGCCGCTCTCGGCCTGGGCTTCCAGCGGCTGGTTGGTGGCCGAGACGACGCGCACATCGACCTTGATCTGCTGGCGGCCGCCGACGCGCTCGAACGTCTGGTCCTGCAGGAAGCGCAGCAGTTTCGCCTGCAGCGTGATCGGCATCTCGCCGATCTCGTCGAGGAACAGGCTGCCGCCGTTGGCCTGCTCGATCCGGCCCTGCACCTGGCGCAGCGCGCCGGTGAAGGCGCCCTTCTCGTGGCCGAAGAGCTCCGATTCCAGGAGATTTTCCGGAATCGCCGCGCAGTTGATGGCGATGAATTCCTTGCCTGCCCGGGGTCCCATCTCGTGCAGCGCGCGGGCAAGCGCCTCCTTGCCGGTGCCGGATTCGCCGAGCAGCAGCACCGGCACCGAAACCCCCGCCAGCCGCTCGACCGTGCGGCAGACCTTCAGCATGCCCTCGTC
>JADYYZ010000350.1 GCA_020853405.1 Acetobacteraceae bacterium | reverse complement strand
GCCCGAACGCCAAGACCTGGGACTATCCGCTCGCCGAGTGGCAGCGGATCATGCGCATCAATGTCGATGGCACGATGCATTGCTGCCGGGCGCTGCTGCCGGGGATGATCCGGCGCAACTATGGCCGCCTGGTGCTGATCGCCTCGGTCGCCGGCAAGGAGGGCAATGCCAATGCCGCCGCCTATTCCGCGAGCAAGGCCGCCGTGATCGGGCTGGCCAAGTCGCTGGGCAAGGAAACCGCCGACAGGGACATCGCGGTGAACTGCATCACGCCGGCGGCCGCGCGCACCCGCATCTTCGACCAGATGGCGCCCGAGCACATCCAGTTCATGCTGTCGAAGATTCCCCGTGGCCGGTTCGTCGAGCCGCCCGAGATCGCTGCCATGGTGGCCTGGCTCTGCTCGGCCGAAAACTCGTTCACCACCGGCGCCGTATTCGATATCTCGGGCGGGCGGGCGACCTACTGAGAACGGCATGCCTCGACGGGCGGGTCAGGCAACCGCCCGGCGGGCCTTCGGCGTGAAGCGCGCCACGCCGATCTCGGCAAGGCTCGCGTCGATCGCTTCGAGTATCAGCGTGATGTCGCTTTCCACGAGATCGCCCATCACGCCGATGCGGAAGGTGCCGGCAGCCGTCAGCCTGCCGGGGAAGATGATGAAGCCGCGCTTCGCCATCGCCGCGTAGAATTTCTGGAAGTCATAGGCGCGGTCGTCGGGATCGAGGAAGGTCGCGACGATCGGGGCCGCCGCCTCGTCCGGCAGCAGCGTGGCGAAGCCGCGCTGGCGCATGCCATCGACCAGGCGCCGCCAGTTGCGGCGATAGCGCGCGAGTCGCGGCGCCGCCCCGCCTTCCGCCCGGTGGCGCTCGATCGCCTTGCCGAGCGCACCCATCACATGGGTCGGCGGGGTCCAGCGCCACTGGTTGGCCTTCTCCTCGAAGAATTTCCACTGCGCGTGCAGATCGAGCACGACCGACGGCGACCGACCCGCGGCGGCTTCCAGCCCGGCACGACTTGCGATCACGATGCCGATGCCGGGCACGCTCTCCAGGCACTTGTTGGGCGACGTGATCAGGGCTTCCAGGCCGAGTGCCGCGACGTCGATCGGAAACGCGCCGAACGACGCCACCGCATCGACCAGCAGCTTCACGCCGCGCCGCGCGGCGACCTCGGCAACCTCCCCGATCGGGTTCCGTACACCGGTGCCGGTATCGACATGGCAGAGGATGATGTGGGTGATCGCGGGGTCGGCGTTCAGTGCCGCGTCGATGTCGGCCGCGGTGGGCAGCGGCAGCATCGGCAGCTCCAGCACCGCCATCGGCATGTGCATGCCCTCTGCGATCTCGCGCAGCCGCAGCCCATAGAAGCCGTTCTGCACCACCAGCAGCTTGCCATCGCGCGGGACCAGGGTGTGCAGCGCCGCCTCGATCGCGTAGGTGCCGCTGCCCTGCACCGGCACACAGACATGGCTCGCCCGACCGTTGCAGAGCTCAAGCAGGTAGTCGCGGATCATGCCGGTCAGCTGGCGGTGCGGTTCCGCGTTCGGGCTGCGGTCGGCCAGCATCTCGCGCTTGACCTCGTCGGCCACGGTCAGCGGCCCGGGGGTCAGCAGGTAGAGGTCGTGGCGGCGTTCGGTCATGGTTCCCTCCATCGGCGGTGTCGGACCGGCCCGCAGCCGGACGATGCCGGCCGCTCAGATCGCAACAGGTGCCCCGCGCGCCGCCGACAACGCCACCGCCTCGAAGGCCGCCACACCGTTCAGCACCTGGTCAAGGGGGATCGGATAGGGCGCGGCGCCGGAGATCGCATCGGCAAACGCCTCGAGCTCGGCCCGCTCGATGTCGACCGGCGCGTAGCTGCGCATCTGCGCATCGCCCGAGGTGAACGCAACCTGCATGGTTTCCGACCCGCGCCGCTCGGCCGACCCGTCCACCTGCACGCGCGCCCTGGTGCCGAATACGGTCACGCGCCAGGTCGGCACCGTGGCGGTGATGCAGAGCACCGAGGCGACGGCGCCGGACGAAAGGCGCAGCGTGATCATCGTGGTGTCGTCCATTGCGAAACTGTGCACGCGACGGGTGGTTACCGCGAACACCTCGGCGATCGGGCCGGCCAGGTGGATGATGGCGTCGATCTGGTGGATGCCCGACCCGGCGAGGCCGCCGGCCGGGCTTTCGCCTGGGGCGACCCGCCAGTGGCCTTCGCGATAGCGCCCCGCGACATTGCCGGAAAAATGCGTCTCGATATGCAGCACGGTGCCGAGCGTGCCCGCATCGATCATCCGCTTCAGGTCGATGATCGCGGGCAGGAAGCGGCGGTTGAAGCCGGCCGCCACCGGGATGCCGGCCGCGGTTGCGGCACGGAACGCTGCCTCGGCACTGGCCCGGGTCAGCGTGATCGGCTTTTCGACGAACACCGCTTTCCTTGCCGCCGCGCAGGCCTCGATCTGTCCGGCGTGCTGCGAGTGCGGCGTCGCCAGCACGACGCCCTCGATCGCCGGGTCGGCCAGCACGGTGGCGAGGCTTGTGTGCACGGCAAGTCCCCGCGCCGCGGCTTCGTCACCCGTGCGCGCGGCATCGCGCACCACCGCGGCCGTGAAGCGGACTCGCTCGCTCGTGCCCTGCACGGAATC
>JADYYZ010000349.1 GCA_020853405.1 Acetobacteraceae bacterium | reverse complement strand
GCCTTACCGGGGGCATCGGCATGGGCAAGAGTTTCGTCGCCCAGGCGTTCCGCCGCCATGGCGTGCCCACCCACGACGCCGACCGCGCGGTGCACGCGCTGTTCGCCCCCGGCGGCGCCGGCGTTGCGGCGGTGGCGGCCGCCTTCGCCGGCGTCGTGACGGCGGGCAGGATCGACCGCGCGCTGCTGGGCGCCGAGGTGTTCGCACGCCCCGACGCATTGCGCCGGCTGGAGGCGATCATCCACCCCATGGTGCGGAAATCACAACAGGATTTCCTGAAGAAAGTGCGCCGCGCGGGAAAATCGCTGGCCCTGCTCGATGTGCCGCTGCTGCTCGAGACCGGCAACGCGGCCGGCGCCGACCTGGTCGTGGTGGTCAGCGCGCCAGCCGCGGTGCAGGCGCATCGCGTGCTGCGGCGGCCCGGCATGTCGGAGGAGAAACTGCGCTCGATCCGCGCCCGGCAGATGAGCGATGCCGAGAAGCGAAGGCGGGCCGATGTGGTGATCCGCACCGGGCTGTCGCGCCACCACACGCTCGGCCAGGTGCGTCGGCTTCTGGCACGGCTCGGTGCTAGATAGGCGCATGCGCCGCGTACTGCTCGACACCGAGACGACCGGGATCGACCCGGCCCAGGGCCATCGCATCCTGGAAATCTGCTGCATCGAGCTCGTGAACCACCTGCCGACGGGGCGGCATTTCCACCGCATCATCGACCCCGAGCGCGAATCCGACCCCGAGGCCGAACGCATCCACGGCTTCAGCCGCAGGCTGCTTCAGGGCAGGCCGAAATTCGCCGACATCGCCGCCGAGCTGCTGGCCTTCCTCGGCCAGCAGGAACCGCTGGTCGCGCACAACGCGCCGTTCGATGCCGGCCACATCAATGCCGAGCTGGCCAGGCTCGATCTTGCACCGGTCGCATCGTCGCGCTGGATCGACACCGTGCGGCTCGCCCGCCAGAAATTTCCCGGCGCGCCGGCCTCGCTCGATGCGCTGTGCCGGCGGTTCGGCATCGACCTGTCGGAACGGACCACGCACAACGCCCTGCTCGACTGCAAGCTGCTGGCCGAGGTCTATCTGGAACTGGTCGGCGGCCGCCAGCCGGGCCTCGGGCTTGCCGCCAGTCCGCTGCCGGCGCGCACGCGCGCCGCCCCTGTCGTTGCGGCGGCGGGGCCGCGCACGCCGCGGCTGATGAGCGTCTCGGATGCCGAGCTCGCGGCCCACGAAAAGTTCCTCGATCGGATCAAGGAACCGATCTGGAAGCAGGGTTAGCGGGCGGCGGCGGGCAGCCTCTAGGCCGTGCCCGACGGCTGCGCCCGGCGCTGCTCGAACAGGCCGAGGAAGTCGATCGGCGCCAGCAGCACCGGCGGGAAGCCGCCATCGCGCGTCACGTCGGCGATGATCGCGCGCGCGAACGGGAACATCAGGGCCGGGCAGTCGACCAGCAGCACCCGCTCCATCGCTTCGGTCGGGATCGCGTTCAGCGTCCACAGCCCGCCATAGACCAGTTCGGCGACGAACGCGGTCGCCTCGGCCTCGGGGCCGTTGCCGGCCTGGGTCTGCACCTTGGCGGTGGCGCCGATCGTCAGCACCACCTCGAACAGGTTCTGCTCGTTCGCCCGGCGCGCCTGCACGTCGAGCTTCAGCTGGATCTGGGGCTGGCTGCGCATCGACATGTAGATCTCGGGCGCGCCAGGCACCTCGAACGACAGGTCCTTCACATAGAGCGCGTTCTGCACCAGCGGCAGCGCCTGCGGCCCGGTCGGGGTGGGGGTCGGGCCTGGGGTCGGGGCGGGGCTGTCGGCCATCGGGAAATCTTTCCGGAATGCGCGGGCATGCCACCCGCAAGGAGATCAGGCGTGCGGTCGGGCGGGTGCCGGCGTCTCAGTGGTGCCAGATGATCGCGGGTGGTGCCGCGCGCGGGTCGCAGCGGCGGATCTCGCCATTCTGCACCCGCTCGCCGGTCAGCGACAGGATGAAGCCCCAGTGGCTGACCACCAGCGCCTCGGCCCAGAACGCCTCGGCCGCCATGCGCTCGCGGAAACTCTTTGCGCGGGCCTCGATGCTGGCGGCGGGTTCGGTCACGTCGGGCCACCAGATCTCGTCGAGGCCGGAGAAATCGAGCCCCGGCCAGGCTTCCGCGAGCCGGCTTCGCGGGCTGCCGACATCGCAGCTGAAGGCGTAGCGCTCGCGCACCTCGGGGGTGACGACATGGATCGACAGCCTGAGCGCCTCGGCGACGATGGCGGCCGTCTCGAGCGCGCGCGTGTAGGGCGAGACGATGATGCGGCTGATCGGTTCGGCTGCGAGTGCCCGGGCGGCGGCCAGCGCCTGGTCGCGCCCGGCCGGCGTCAGCGCCGGGTCGGCGATGCCGGGATCGCGCCGGGTGGCGTTGAACACCACGTTGAACTCGCTCTGGCCGTGACGAAGCAGGATCATTGCGGCCGGCTGCCTAGCGCCCGCGCCCGGCCCGCGCAAGACCCGCCCTTAAGACACCCGCCCTTAAGACACCTGCATTCGGGTCGCGGGCGCCGAGCGCGCATGCGGATGCCGTGCTTGTGGTCGGCATGCACCCCCCTTATGTGTGACGCATGAGCGGCGGGTTCCCGATCGACCTGATCATTTTCGGGATGGTTGCGGCCTTCCTGGTGCTGCGGCTGCGCAGCATCCTCGGCCGGCGGCAGGGGTTCGAGCGCCCGCCGCAGCCGCTGGAGCCGCGGCCGCCGGCCGATGCCCGCGCCGCCGACGGCCCTGCCGCCGATACCCCCGCCGCGACCCAGGCAGGGCCAGCGCGCATCCTTCCGGAACCCGCGAGCCCGGCCGGCCAGGCGCTTGCCCGCATCAAGGGTGTCGATCCTGCCTTCGATGCCGACCAGTTCCTCGATGGCGCCGCCGGTGCCTTCGGCATGATCGTCGAGGCGTTCGCCAGGGGCGACCGCACGACGCTGAAGCCGCTGCTGACGGCCGACCTGTTCGCCGCCTTCGAGGGGGTGATCGGCGCGCGCGAGGCAGCGGGCGAGACGCTGCGTCAGGACATCGTGGCGCTCCGCGAGCTCGCCATCACCGAGGCGGACCTGCGTGGCACGGTCGCGTCGCTGACCGTGCGCTTCCTCTCTGACCAGGTGAACAGCACCCGTGACGCCAAGGGCGACGTGGTGGCAGGCACCGATGTGCCGACCGAGACCGTCGATATCTGGACCTTCGAGCGCAACCTGCAGGCTGCCGACCCGACCTGGCAGCTGGTCGCCACCCGCAGCGAATAGGCGCGGCGGGCAGGCGGGGCGATCAGGCGGGGCGAACCGGCACCGCGAAAAAGGGAGGGCGCGGCAACGCTCCGTTTTCCCATCGCAGCGCATCATGGCCGGGCATGCAGCCCCGCTCCCTGATCCGGCCGCTCCTGCTGCTGCTGGCGCTGGTGCTGCCGGCGGCTCTTTCCGGCTGTGCGGAACCCTGTTCGGGTGCCGCGTGCGCCCGCGCGGTCTCGCGCGCCGCCCCGGGCGCAGTCGGCCAGGAACCGGTGCGGCTGATCGCGCTCGACTGGGCCGACCTGCCGGGCTGGGGCGAGGACCGCACGATGGAACTGCTGCCGGGGCTGGAGGCGCAGTGCGCCGCCCGCCGCCGGCCGCCGGGTGAGCCGACCGCGACCGTGCCCGCCGCCGCGATCGGCGAGGCCGACTGGTGGCAGTCGCTGTGCGAGGCCGCCGCCGGCCTGCGCCCGCGGACCGACGCCGCGCTCCGCGCCCTGATCGAGCGGCATTTCCGCCCGGCCGGTCTCGACACCGAGGGGTTGCTGACCGGCTATTTCGAACCCGTCTTCCATGCCTGCGCCGAGAAAGCGCCGGGCTGCACGGTACCGGTGCGCGCCCGCCCGCCTGGCCTGGTCGATGTCGATATCCGCCGGATCGACCCCGCGCAGCCGCCGCGGCGCATCCGCGGCTGCGTCGAACAGGGCGCGCTGGCGCCCTGCCCGACCAGGGCAGCGATCGAGGCCGGCGCGCTGCCCGAGGCGCCGGTGCTGGCCTGGATGGACCCCGTCGACAAGTTCTTCATGCAGATCCAGGGCTCCGGGCGGCTGGCGCTTGCCGGCGGCGCCACCCTGCGGCTTGGCTATGATGCCCAGAACGGTGCCCCCTATGTGCCGATCGGGCGCGTGCTGCTCGACCAGGGGGAGCTGTCGCGCCCGGTCAGCATGCAGTCGATCCGCGCCTGGCTCGCCAGCAATCCCGACCGCGCCGAGGAAATCCTCAACACCAACCCGTCCTATGTGTTCTTCCGCCCGCGTGAGGGGGGCGCCGGCGCCGGGCCGGAAGGTGCGATGGGCGTGCGCCTGACCGCCGGGCGCAGCGCCGCGGTCGATGCCGCGATCGTGCCGCTCGGGCTGCCGCTGTGGCTGGCGCCCAGAGGCCGGCCGCCCAGGCTTGTGCTCGCGCAGGATACCGGGGGTGCGATCCGCGGCCCGGGGCGGGTTGATCTCTTCGTCGGCACCGGAGAAGCCGCCGGCGAGGTCGCGGGAAGGCTGGTGGCCGGCGTCAGGGTGTTCGTGCTGCTGCCGCGACTGGCAGAAGCGCCCCGCCTAGGCGAGGAGGCGGCCGCGCGCTAAGTGAAGGGCATGGCCACGCCCTCGCCGCCCGCTGCGCCGCCCGCTGCGCCACCCGATACGCCCCGCGTCGCGCTGTTCGTCACCTGCCTCGTCGATATGTTCCGCCCGACCGTCGGGTTTGCCGCGATCCGGCTGCTGGAGCAGGCAGGCTGCCGGGTCGAGGTACCGCTCCGCCAGACCTGCTGCGGCCAGCCGGCGTTCAATTCCGGGGATCGCGCCACCGCCGCCGAGCTGGCGCGCCAGGTGATCGGGCTGTTCGAGGGGTTCGACTATGTGGTCGCGCCCTCGGGCAGCTG
>JADYYZ010000348.1 GCA_020853405.1 Acetobacteraceae bacterium | reverse complement strand
CGGCGGTTGCGGGCGCGCGCGGCCGGCGTGTCGGCGCTGTCCACCGGCTGGAACTCGCCGAACGCGGTCGCCGCCAGCCGGTCGGCGGGAATGCCGAGCGTCACCAGGAGCCGCACCACGTTCACCGCCCGTGCCGCCGACAGTTCCCAGTTGCTCGCGAACTGGCCGCCGGGGCGGATCGGGGAATTGTCGGCATGCCCATCGACGCGCAACACCCAGTGCACGTCGGGCGGGATCTCGCGCATGATCTCGCGCAACGAGATCGCGAGGTCGCGGATGCGCTCGGCGCCCTCGCCGGAAAGCTCGGCGCTGCCGACCGGGAACAGCACCTCGCTCTGGAACACGAAGCGGTCGCCGACGATCTGGATGCCGGGCCGGTCGCCGAGGATGCTGCGGAGCCGCCCGAAGAAATCACTACGGTAGCGCTGCAGCTCCTCGACCCGGGCGGCAAGTGCGGTGTTCAGCCGGGCGCCGAGATTGGCGATCTGGGTATCCTTGTCGCGGCCGGCTGCCTCGCTTGCCTCCAGCGCCGCGTTCAGCGTGCGCAGTTCGGTGCGGATGCTGTCGAGCTGGCGGCTCAGCAGCGCCGCCTGCGCCTGCGCCGATTCTGACAGGCGCGTCGCCTCGGCGGCGCGTACCTCGGCCTGCTGGCGGGTGCGTTCCGCCTCGGCCGCCTGCTGGTCGGCGCCGGCCCGCGCCGCTGCCTCGGCCGCGGCCCGCGCGGCTGCCTCGCGTGCCTCGCGCTCCAGCTGGTCGCGCAGCGTGCCCAGCGCCTGCACCTGGTTCTGCAGTTTCGCGAGGTCGGAGAGACGGGCGGCGATGGTGTCGCGGCCGACCTGCACCTCGCGGTCGAGGCTTGCCGCCTGCTCGCGGAGTGCCGCGATCTGGCGCCGCGCGGCGTCGAGCTCGGCGCTCGCGCGGCGCATCGCCTCGGCGGTGCTCGCTGCCTCGGTCCGGCTCGCGCCGAGCGCCTCGCGGGTGCGCGCGAGGTCGATGCCCTGCGCTGCCAGCTGCCGGCGCAGGTCGGCAAGGTCGCCGGCGGCGCGCTCCACCTCGCTGCCCTGGGTCTCGGTCCGTGCCAGGGCGTCGGCCAGCTGGCCCTCCAGCCGCCGCACCCGCGCCTCCGATGCGCTGCCCTGCGCGGCGAGGTCGGCGAGCTGCGCCGACAGCCGGTCGCGCTCGCCGCGCGCCGCGGCGAGGTCGCTGCCGAGCCGCTCGCGCTCGCCGCGCGCGTCGGACAGCTGGCGCGCGATCGCATCGCGTTCGGATAAAGCCGCACCGAGATCGACGTTCAGCCGCGCGAGCGCGGCGCGCAGGTCGGCCGCGCCCGTGCGTTCCAGCGCCAGCATGTCGGAAATCTCGGAAACCTGCCGGTGCAGCCGGTCGAGGGCGCGGTCGCGCCCCGAAAGCGCCACCGAAAGGAACGCCTGCGCCAGCACGAACACCAGCAGCACGAAGATGATGACCATCAGCAGCGTGGACAGCGCGTCCACGTAGCCCGGCCAGGCGTTCAGCCCGCCGCCGCGACTGCGCCGCTGGCTCAGCGCCATCGCCTGACGGGGCCGGCGCCGGCGCCCTCTCTCACCGCGGCGGTTCCTCGCTGATGGCGGCGATGGTGCGGGTCAGGATCTTGATCTCGTTGCGGATGTCGGCCACGGCCTGGGCGCGGCCGGACATGATCTCCTCCAGCATGCGGGAGAGATAGAGTTCCATGTTGCGCAGGTGCGCCCGGCTTGCCTCGTCGATGCCGCCGCCGGCACTGTCGGTGATGCGCGAAAGCAGCGGGCGGAGCTCGGCCTGGCTTTCCGCCAGCCGCACCAGCATCGCCTGGTTCTGGCGCATCTGGTCGGTCAAGCCGCCCAGCCGTTCGGTGAGCTGCAGCACCGCCTGGTTGGCGGCGACGCGCGCATCCTCGCCGCGCGCCAGCGTGCGTTGCAGCGCCTCCATGTTCTCGGCGGTCTGCTCCAGCAGCGCCTGCACATAGGCCGGCACCGAGGCATCCGCGGCATCGCCCAGCGCGCCCGAGGAAAGCCGCGTCTGCTGCGACAGCCATTCCTCGAGCTCGTTGTAGAAGCGGTTCTGCGCCTGGCCGGCGGTGAGATCGAGGAAGCCCAGCACCAGCGACCCGGCAAGGCCGAACATCGAGGTCGAGAAGGCGATGCCCATGCCGGCGAGCGGCCGTTCCAGCCCCGACTTCAGCTGGTTGAACAGCTGCCCGAGATCGCCGCTGCCGACGGTCATGCCGCCGATCACCTCGCTGATCGCGCCGATCGTGCGCAGCAGGCCCCAGAACGTGCCCAGCAGGCCGAGGAAGATCAGCAGGCCCACCATGTAGCGCGACAGTTCGCGGCTTTCGTCCAGCCGCGACTGCACGGTATCGAGGATGCTGCGCAGCGCAGGCGCGGAAAGATTCAGCCGCTCGCCCTTGCGGTTCTCCAGCATGTTGGCGACCGGCGCCAGCAGCCGTGGCGTCGGCACCGCGGTGATGCCGGGGCGGTTGCGGCGGTAGGTCTCCAGCCAGTAGACCTCGTCGTTCAGGTTGGCGACATTGCGCAGGTTGTAGGCGATGCCGAGCAGCAGCACGGTGGCGATCACGCCGTTGATCTCGGGGTTGGTCGAGAACGCGAAGCTCAGCGTTTCCGACAGCAGGCCCGCGACGACCGCGACGGCGACCAGGAAGATCACCATCCGCCACAGGAAGCGTGTGGGCCTGCTCATCGGGCGGGGCTTCCTGGCAGGCCGCTGACGCTGACATCGACGCGGTCGGGATCGCTGCCGTCGGTCGGCCTGCCCATCGCGCGCACGTCGATGCGGGTGCTGCGGATGCCGCCAGCCAGCAGCACGCCGCGCGCCTCGATCGCGCGCGCGAGTGCCAGCCGCCGCGCGCGCGAGGAGTCGCCTTCCGGGTCGTCGCCGTAGGCCACGATCATCACCCGGGTCTGGTTGTCATCGGGCGGCAGGTCGCGCGCGAACGCGACCAGGCGGGCGCGGGCGTCGGGGTTGAGCGTGCTGTCGGCCGGGCGGAACGGCAGTTTCAGTGCGCTGGTGGCCTGCGCGCTGCGTGCGGTCGGCACCAGCACCGCTGCCTGCGGCCGGGTGGCCGGGGCTACGGGCGCCGAGGCTGCCGGCGCGGCGGGAGATGCTGCGGCCGTTTGGCCGGGTGCGGGCTGGGCGGGTGTGGGCGCGGCCGGCGCCGGCGCTGTCACGATGGCCGGCGCCGGCGGCCGGGCGGGCAGCGCGGCCACCGGCGGCGGTGGCGAGGGCGGCGGTGCAGCCGCACTCACGGTGGCGGGAGGTGCGGCTGCCGCTGTCGCCGGTGGTGGTGGTGGTGGCACCCACTCGGGCGGCACCGGCAGCGCCAGCACGGGCGGCACGGGCGGTTCGGGCAGTGCGACGGGGGCGGACGGTTCGGGCGGCGGCGCTGTCTCGGCGGCGGCGGGCGCCGCGGCCGGCTCCGGCCCGGTATCGGGCGCGGGAACCCGGCTCGGGGCAGCGACGCGGGCGGGGCGCGGCCGGCTTGCGCGGCGCGGCGCGGCGCGTGCCGGGCGGTCGGGCTGCACGACGAGCTGGCCCTGGCTCGGCGCAAGCGGCAGGCCAGCGGCCGAAGGCCCCGGCTGCTGCGGCAGCGACTCCCGCCGCGGCGGCCCGAGCCGATCGAGCACGCCCTGGTCGATGGTGATCTGCGCGTGCAGGGCGGCCGGCCAGAGGATGGCGGCGGCATGGCACGCGAGTGCTGCCGCGACCGCAAAGGAATTCAGCGCCTGCCTCACCCTCGATCCCAGTTCCTCGCGCCTGCCGATGCGCCGATGCGTGCCCTCGCACATTGTGCCGGCGGGACCTCGCGGGCCGAACCTTAACCCCGGTTGATCCGATCCCACAACGCGGACGCCGCCAGGGCGCTAGCGGTGGGCGGCGACGATCGAGCGGAGCTTGGCGTGCAGCTGCGGGTTGGCCGCCACCACCGCCCCGGTCGCGTAGGGATCCTGCTCGTCGGGCGCGGTCACGAAGCCGCCGGCCTCGCGCACCAGCAGGATGCCGGCGGCGATGTCCCAGCGCTTCAGCCCGATCTCCCAGAACCCCTCGTAGCGGCCGGCCGCGACCCAGGCGAGGTCGAGTGCGGCGGCGCCGAACCGGCGCACGCCCGCGACCTGGGGCATCAGCGCGGCAAGCGTGGCGCTGAACCGGTCCTTGCCCGGAATGTCGCCGAACGGAATGCCGGTTGCGAACAGGGAAGGGGCCATCTCCCGCCTTCCGGAAACCCGCAGGCGGGATTCGTTGAGGAAGGCGCCGCCGCCCTTTTCCGCCACGAACATCTCATCGACCACCGGCGCATAGATCGCGCCGGCAACGAGTTCCGAGGCGCCGTCGGGGCCGCGCTTCTCGACCCCGATGCTGATCGCCCAGTGCGGGATGCCGTGCAGGAAGTTGGTGGTGCCGTCCAGCGGGTCGACCACCCAGCGATGCTGCCAGTCATCGCCGCCGCCTTCGCCGCCTTCCTCCATCAGCCAGGCGAAGCCGGGGCGCGCGCGCGAGAGTTCGGCGCGCAGCGTCTCCTCGGCGCGCAGGTCGGCCTGGCTCACGAAATCCGACTGGCCCTTGGCGATCACCTGCAGTTTCTCGACCTCGGCGAAGTCGCGCAGCAGGCCCTTGGCGGCCTTGCGCGCGGCGCCGACCATCACGTTGACCAGCGGCGAGCGGTGCGAGGGCGGCATGGCCGGCGCGGCCTACTTCGCGCGCTCCACGTAGGTGGCATCCTCGGTACGGACCACGATCCGCTCGCCCGCCTCGATGAAGGGGGGGACCATCACCTTGACGCCATTGGCGAGTCTTGCCGGCTTGTAGGAGGAGGAGGCGGTCTGGCCCTTGACCACGGGGTCGGCCTCGACGATTGCGAGCGTCACCGTCGCCGGCAGGTGCACCGCTACCGGCTCGCCTTCGATCAGGTCGACGGTCAGCACCATGTTCTCCTGCAGGAAGGGCGCGGCCTCGCCCAGAAGACTCCTGGCGATCGTGGTCTGTTCAAAACTTTCCTGGTCCATCAGGGTCAGGATGTCGTCGTCGCCGTAGAGGTACTGGAATTCCTTCTCCTCGGTCATCAGGCGTTCGACGGTGTCGGCGGTGCGCCAGCGCGCGTTGGTCTTGTTGCCGGTCTTGACGTTTCGCATGTCGACCGCGATGAAGGCGCCGCCCTTGCCCGGGGTGATCAGCTGGATCTTCAGCACCGACCAGCGTTGCCCCTCGTATTCGATGACCTGGCCGGGGCGGATCAGGTTGGCGTTCTGCTTCATGGCACGGGAAATCCAGGGTTCTGGGCGGACGGGGGCGCTTAGCGGCTTTCCCTTGCGCCGGCAAGGAGAAGTGCCATGAGCGAGCCGCCCTGGCTTGCGCACCGGCTGGCCGCGCGGCTGCCCCAGCTGCGCCGCCGCGCGCGACTGGTCGCCGACAGCCGCGGCTGGTTCGCTGCCCGCGGCTATGTCGAGGTGGAAACGCCCTGCCTCGTGCCATGCCCTGGCATGGAGCCGCACCTCGATGTGTTCGAGACCTGGTACGAGCCGAAACTGGGGCAGGGCAGGGAGCGGCTGTTCCTGCGCACCAGCCCCGAATTCGCGATCAAGAAACTGCTGGCGGGCGGGGTGGGCCGCTGCTTCGAGCTCGCGCGCGTGTTCCGTAACGGCGAGGTCTCCGCCCGCCACTCGCCCGAGTTCACCATGCTCGAGTTCTACGCCCCCGGCATGACGCTTGACGGCCTGATGGACGAGACCGAGGCGTACTGTGCGGCGATGCTGGGCTGGACCGCGCGTGCGGCGCGGCTGTCGGTGGCCGAGGCGTTCGCGCGCCACGCCGGGGTGCCTGACCTGCTTGCGGTCGCCGGAGACGGGGCGTCGCTGGCGGCGGCGGCCGGCGTGGTGGCGCGCGAGCGCGAGACCTGGCAGGACCTGTTCTTCCGGCTGATGGGGGAGCGGGTCGAGCCGGCGCTGGCGCGCCTGGGCGCACCTGTCTTCCTGTTCCACTGGCCGGCCAGCGAGGCAGCACTTGCACGGCGCGCGCCCGCGGACGCGCGCGTGGCCGAGCGGGTCGAGCTCTATGCCGGCGGGGTCGAGCTGGCCAATGGCTTCGTCGAGCTGACCGACGCTTCTGAACAGCGCGCCCGCTTCGAGGCCTGGCGCGATGAGCGCGCCGCTTCAGGCGGCAGCGACCACGGCTGGGACGAGGATTTCCTGCGCGCGCTGGAGAGCATGCCGCAGAGCGCCGGCATCGCGATCGGCTTCGACCGGGTGGTGATGCTGGCCAGCGGGGCTGCGACGATCGAGGAGGTGCTGTGGATGCCGGTGGTGCCGGTTGGCCAACGGACTATGCGATAGACATCGTGGGGGCCAATCCCATCGACCAGCCACATTCCGTCGTTGTCTCGGCGTAGCAATATCCGCCACTTCCGATCCATTCTGATCGAAAAAACGCTGCCGGAATTGTGCAGACGTTCGAAGTTCAGACCTGGGTGGTCCCGATTGGCCAGAAACAGCGCAAGTGCCTTCTCAAGTTTACCTAGTGGAGCGACTCCAACGCTTGGTGCCCGCGTCTGACGGCGGCACCAAGCGTTG
>JADYYZ010000347.1 GCA_020853405.1 Acetobacteraceae bacterium | reverse complement strand
TCCGCCTCGACCCGGCCGCGACGGCAGGCGGGTTCGCAGGGGCGGTCGCAGGTGCGGCCGAGAATCCCCGGAAAGACGTTCGCATGCCAGTTGTTCATGTAGGCATCGGTGTAGCGGCCGGCCGCGATCAGCCGGATATACTCGGGAACCGGCGTATGCGCCGGGCATGCCCACTGGCAATCGACCACCTTGTGGAAATGGGTGGGCGTGCCGAGATCGGTCGACTTCAAGGCGCCTCCTCCGGCTGGACGGCTCGTTATGCCGCGACGCAGCGCGGTGCCTGTCGTTGATTTCGGTCCATCATGCCCATGGTGGCGGGGAACGACAACCGCACCGATCGCAGATCAGCCGACAGCCCGCGCACGCACAATCGCACGCCCCGGCGCCGCGGCACGCCGCCGGCGCACCGGTTGCATCGCGCCGGGCAGAGATTCCCGCAGGGCAGAGCTGCCGTGCGCGGCACGCATGCGCCTCGACCGGATCAGCCCCGCGCGGGTCCGAGCGTCAGGCTGTCGGCGAAATGGCAGCGCGCCCACTGGCCCGGCGCGACCTCGCGCAGCACGGGCGCCTCGCTGCGGCAGCGATCCTCGGCGAAGCGGCAGCGCGGGTGGAAATAGCAGCCGGATGGCGGCGCCGCCGGGCTCGGCACCTCGCCCTCCAGCACGCCATCGTCGGCGGCCATGCGCGGATCGGGTACCGGCACGGCACGCAGCAGGGCCGCGCTGTAGGGGTGGCGCGGCCGCTGGAACAGCGCCCCGGTCGGCGCGAGCTCGACCAGCTGGCCCACATACATCACCGCCACCCGGTCGGAGATGTGACGCACCACGGAAAGATCGTGCGCGACGAACAGGAAGGTCAGTTTCAGCCGCTGCTGCAGTTCCAGCAGCAGGTTCAGCACCTGCGCCTGCACCGACACGTCGAGCGCCGAGACCGGCTCGTCCGCCACCACCAGGCGCGGGCTGGTGGCGAGCGCGCGCGCAATCCCGATGCGCTGGCGCTGCCCGCCCGAAAAGGCATGCGGGAAGCGGTGCATGAATTCCGGCCGCAGCCCGACCAGGCGCAGCAGCTCGGCCACGCGCTCCATCCGCTCCCGGCGGCTTCTCATGCCGTTTACCAGCAGCGGCTCGCCGACATTGTCGAGCAGCGTCATGCGTGGGTTCAGCGAGCCGAACGGGTCCTGGAAGATCATCTGGATGTCGGCGCGGAGCCTCATCATGCCGCGTTCGCCGAGCGGCGCCAGGTCGACCACGCCGCCGTCGCGCGTGCGGAACAGCACCTCGCCCGAGGTCGGGTCGATCGCGCGCAGGATGCAGCGCGAGACGGTGGTCTTGCCGCAGCCGCTCTCGCCGACGAGACCCAGCGTCTCGCCCTCGGCGAGGTCGAAACTGACGTCATCGACCGCCCGCACATGGCCGCTGACGCGCTGCAGGATCCCCCTGGCGATCGGGAAGAACTTGCGCAGGTTGCGCACCCGCAGCAGCGGCACGGCGGCGGCCGTCATCGGCCGGCCGCCCGGTCATAGAGGAAGCAGGCCGTGCGCTGGCCGCCTCCCTGGTCCTCGAGCGCCGGCACAGCGCGGGCGCATTTCGCCATCGCATCGGGGCAGCGCGGATGGAAGGCGCAGCCCGACGGGCGGTTGAAGGGGTGCGGCAGGGCGCCCGCGATCACCGGCAGTTTCGTGCGCACAGCACCGGCAAGGCTCGGGATCGAGCGCAGCAGTGCCCGCGTATAGGGGTGGAGGGGATTGTGGAAGATCGCATCGACCGGCCCCTGTTCGACGACGCGGCCGAGATACATCACCACCACCCGGCTCGCCATGCGCGCGATCACGCCAAGGTCGTGCGTGATGAACACGATCGCAGTGCGGTGCCTGTGCTGCAGCTGGCGCAGCAGCGCCAGGATCTGCGCCTGGGTGGTGACGTCGATCGCGGTGGTCGGCTCGTCGGCGATCAGGAGCCGCGGCCGGCACGACAGCGCCATCGCGATCATCGCGCGCTGGCGGAGCCCGCCCGAGAGCTGCCACGAATAGGCATCGACCCGCCGCTCCGGCATCGAGATGCCGACATCGCGGAACAGCCCGATCGTGATGTCGCGGGCCGCCGCGCGCCCGACCGAGGGATCGTGCAGGCGGATCGCCTCGGCAATCTGCGCGCCGACCGTGTGCACCGGGCTGAACGATGCCATCGGCTCCTGCGGGATCAGCGCGATCTCGGCGCCCCGCATCGCCCGCATCAGGGCCCCGCGCGCCGGCAGGGTGGCGAGGTCGATCACCGAACCGTCGGCCTTGCGGAAAAGGATGCTGCCGCCATCCATGCGGCCGGGCCGGCTGACCAGCCGCAGGATCGCGCGGATCGTCACGCTCTTGCCGCAGCCGCTTTCGCCGACCACGCCCAGCACCTCGGCCGGCGGCACCTCGAAATCGACGCCATCCACCGCGCGGACCGTGCCTTCGGCAAGGCCGAAACTCACGCGCAGATCCTCGACGCGCAGCAGCGGCGGCACGGCGTCGGCCACGGCCGCGGCGTCAGGTGCTGTAGGGGTCGGAGGCATCGCGCAGGCCGTCGCCCACCAGGTTGAAGGCAAGCACCGCGACGATCACCAGCAGCCCCGGCAGCAGCAGCCAGGGCGCCAGCGCCAGCGTCTGGATGTTCTGCGCCTCCTGCAGCAG
>JADYYZ010000346.1 GCA_020853405.1 Acetobacteraceae bacterium | reverse complement strand
ATGAAGCCGTTGGAATAGAACGGGTCCTCAGCGAAGCGGAAGGCGTTGTGGCCCGAGAACATCAGGTTCTTGTCCACGTCATCGCCGTGGGCGATGTCCTGCAGCGTCTTCTGGATGCAGAAACTGCGCGGGTCGGCCTTCTTGCCGGTCGAGAATTCCGGCCCGTGCTGGCTCCAGTTGCTGAAGCGGCAGGCGGAAAGGCAGCCCATGCAGTTGATCTGGTCCTCGCGGATCTCCTCGGCCTTTTCGGGCGTGACGAAGATCAGCGTCGAATCCGGCGTGCGCATCGTATCGGTGAAGCCGGCCGCGACCCAGCCGCGCGCGGCTTCGGCATCCTGGGGCGTGAGCCAGACCGGGCGGCCGCGCGGGCCGGTGCGGAACTCGGTCTCGTGCTCGCCCATCGGCTCGGTGGTGTAGGCGACCTGGCGTTCGCTGCGCGCGCGCAGCTCCTCGATGAAGCCGTTGTTGACGGCACTGGAATAGAAGCCGGTCGGGCTGAAATGGTTCAGGAACACGTCGCCCGGCTTCAGCGTGCCCAGCCGCTTCTTCCAGACATCGCTGACCGGGCTTTCCCTGGTCAGCAGCGGCCGGGTGCCGAACTGGAACGCGACCGGCCCGATCTCCGGGTTGTCGAGCCAGTGCTCCCACTCGTCGAGCCACCAGACGCCGCCGGCCATGATCACCGGCGTCTCGTTCAGGCCGAACGCATTCATCTGCTTGCGCAGTGCCGCGACGCGCGGATACGGGTCCTCGGGCTTCGTCGGGTCCTCGCCGTTGGAGAGGCCGTTGTGACCGCCGGCCAGCCACGGGTCCTCGTAGACCACGCCGCCCAGCCAGCCGGCCGCCTTGTGGTAGGCGCGCTTCCACAGCGCGTTGAAGGCCCGGGCCGAGGAGACGATGGGGTAGTAGTGCACACGGAAATGCGCCGCGATCTCGCTCAGGCGATAGGGCATGCCGGCGCCGCAGGTGACGCCGTTGATCAGGCCCTTGGCGCCTTCCAGGATGCCCACCGCGACGCGCTCGGCGCCGCCCATCTCCCACAGGATGTTGGCGTGGATGCGGCCCTTGCCGCCGGCGAGCTCGTAGGCGGTGCGCGCCTGCTGGATGCCGCCCTGGATGCCGAAGGCGACCAGCTCCTCGTGGCGTTCGCGCCGTGTGCCGGCTTCGTAGGTCTGGCGGATCAGCCGGCCATCAGGGGTGTAGCTGTCGGCGTTCACGGCGCTGAAAGTGCCGACCCCGCCGCACGCCGCCCACGCGCCCGAGGACACGCCATTGCTGATCGAAACGCCCTTGCCGCCTTCGACCAGCGGCAGCACCTCGACACCGCCCATCCGGATGGGGTTCAACGCCTTGAGCACAGGAACAGCTCCCAGGCCGGGCGCGAGGCCGGCCCACGAAAAGTTTCAGGCTGTTACATTATGGCAAAGCGCGGCGGGAGCAAGGGCGAGCTGAGCCATACGCCTTGCTCCCGCCGCCGCCTCACTCGGCCGCTTCGGTATGGTCGGGCCGGTCGCCGCGCTCGCGCCGCTCTCCCCGCTCGCCATGGCCCCGCTCGCCATGGCCCCGCTCGCCATGGCCGCGCTCGCCGTGGCCGCGCCCCCCCTTGGGGCCAACCTGGTCGGAAATGTCGGCGCCGGTGGCCTGGTCGACCACCCGCATCGACAGCTTCACCTTGCCGCGCTCGTCGAAGCCGATGACCTTCACCTTCACGGAATCGCCGACATTGACCACGTCGGTGGTCTTGTTGACGCGGCCCGGCAGCAGTTCGGAGATGTGCACCAGCCCGTCGCGCGAGCCGAGGAAGTTCACGAAGGCGCCGAACTCGGCGGTCTTGACCACCTTGCCGTCATAGATCACGCCGATCTCGGGTTCGGCGACGATGCCGCGGATCCAGTCGATCGCGGCCTTCGCTGCCTTCTCGTCGGTGGCGGCGACCTTGATCGTGCCGTCGTCGTCGATATCGACCTTGGTGCCGGTGACCTCGGTGATCTCGCGGATCACCTTGCCGCCGGTGCCGATCACCTCGCGGATCTTGTCCTTGGGGATGTGGATGATGGTGATCCGGGGCGCGTTCTTGGCAACGTCGTTGCGCGCCGCGGTCATGCTTTTCGCCATCTCGCCCAGGATGTGCATCCGGCCCTCGTGCGCCTGGGCGAGCGCGATCTTCATGATCTCGGGCGTGATCGAGGTGATCTTGAGGTCCATCTGCAGGCTGGTGATGCCGGCTTCCGTGCCGGCGACCTTGAAATCCATGTCGCCGAGGTGGTCCTCGTCGCCCAGGATGTCGGTCAGCACCGCGAAGCCCCGGTCCTCCTTGATCAGGCCCATCGCGACGCCGGCGCAGGGCCGGCGCAGCGGCACGCCGGCATCCATCAGCGCCAGCGAGGTCGAGCAGACCGTCGCCATCGACGACGAGCCGTTGCTTTCCAGCGTCTCGGCCACCACCCGCATGGTGTAGGGGAACTTCTCCTTCTCGGGCAGCAGCGGATGGATGGCCCGCCAGGCAAGTTTGCCGTGGCCCACCTCGCGCCGGCCGGGCGAACCCATGCGGCCGGTTTCGCCGACCGAGTACGGGGGGAAATTGTAGTGCAGCATGAAGTGCTCGCGGTATTCGCCCTCCAGCGCGTCGATGATCTGCTCGTCCTGGCCGGTGCCGAGGGTCGCGACCGCCAGCAGCTGGGTCTCGCCGCGGGTGAACAGGGCCGAGCCGTGCGCGCGCGGCAGCACGCCGACCTCGGCATAGATCGGGCGCACCGTTTTCGTATCGCGCCCGTCGATCCTGAGGCCGGTATCGAGGATGGCGTTGCGCACGATCTCGGCTTCGAGATCCTTCAGCAGGCCCTTGGCCTTCTCGGCCTCGGCCGGCTCCAGCGCAAGCGTTTCCAGCGCTGCCTTCTTGGCGGCGGCGACCTTGTCCTGGCGGGCCTGCTTGACCTGCTCGCGATAGGCCTCGGCCAGCGGGGCGCGGGCGGCGTCAGCGAGTTTCGCACGCAAGGCCGCGACCGCCGGGTCGGGCTCGGAAAGCGGCCAGGGCTCCTTGGCGGCGCGTTCGGCCAGCTCGATGACCGCGGCGATCACCGGCTGGAAGCCCTGGTGGCCGAAGGTGACGGCGCCCAGCATCACGTCCTCGGGCAGTTCGTCCGCCTCGGATTCCACCATCAGCACGCCCTCGGTGGTTCCGGCCACCAGCAGTTCGAGCTTGCTCGTGGCCATCTGCTCCATGGTCGGGTTCAGCACGTACTCGCCGTCGATGTAGCCGACGCGGGCGCCGGCGATCGGCCCCATGAACGGCACGCCGGAGAGGGTGAGCGCGGCCGAGGCGCCGATCATCGCCGCCACGTCGGGGTCGTTCTCCATGTCGTGGCAGAGGACGGTGGCGATCACCTGCACCTCGTTGCGGAATCCGTCGGGGAACAGCGGGCGGATCGGCCGGTCGATCAGGCGCGACTTCAGGGTCTCGGCCTCCGATGGCCTGCCCTCGCGCTTGAAGAAGCCGCCCGGGATTTTCCCGGCGGCGAAGGCTTTCTCCTGGTAGTGGACGGTGAGGGGAAAGAAGTCCTGGCCCGGCTTCACCCGCCTGTCGGCGACCGCGGTGGCCAGCACCACGGTATCGCCGTAGCGCACCAGCACGGCGCCATCGGCCTGGCGGGCCATTTTGCCGGTTTCGAGCACGAGCTTGCGCCCTGCCCAGTCGAGTTCCTTGCGGAAATAGTTGAACATCGGTCCTTGAGTCTCTGTCCCTGGGCGTGCCGCGTGGGTCTTGCGGGTACGCCTGTGGCCCCGGCGCGTCGGCGCACGGGGGCGGTTGCAACAAGTGCTGCGCGCCGGGCGGCAGAGCCCTGGTCCGGACCACCCGTGGGGTCCGGCGCTTCGGGCGGCATGGGGGCCGCGGCAAGGCGTGGCTGGCGCCGCGGGGCCATGTGGCCGGAAACGCCGCGTTTCCCTGGGGGGGCGGCCAGAAATCCTGTCGGCCCGCCGCGCAACGCGGCGGTGTGGCGGGGTTTTCCGGCCCCGCCGGGCGGTCATATGGCGCGGATCGCGGCCCGGCGCCAGCCCTGATTGCGCAGCCGAGGCGATCGTCGGGCGCGGGGCGGATCGTGGACCGCGATCCGAACACATTGATCGCGTGGCCGGAAGCGGAGGGCCAAGTTCTTCAACGCCCCATTGCAGTTGGGAGTGAAGCCCGCAAACGTTGCTCTGGATGAAGATTCTGACGGGCACTCCAATCGGCCCGGTTATCGAAGAGGCAGGTTCGATGGCACCAGTTGTCCGACCGACAGGAGAACAGGAAGCCGCAACCGCCGCCGCGCGCCGGCTTGGCCCGGGCCAGGTGCTGAAGGTCATCGCCTATGCCGGCGCCGGAAAAACCAGCACGCTGGAAATGATTGCATCGGCACTGGGCGGACGCGGCCTCTATGCATCCTTCAACAAATCCATCGCGGCCAGCGCGAGCACGCGCTTCCCGGCGTTCGTGGACTGCAAGACCCTTCACGCGGTCGCCTTCCACGCGCTGGCCCTGCGCGGCGCGCGGGTGGGCAACCTCGACGGCGGCCTCGTCGAGGGGCTGCTCGACGACGGATGGCCGGATACACGCGCGGCCCATGGAGTGACCCGACGGACCCAGGCGCGTCTTTGTGCGGCCGCGGTACGGGCCTATTGCCATTCCGCCGGCCCGGCCCCCGAGCCGCAACACCTTGAGCAGGTTCTTGATCAGCACGTGTACCTGCCGCCGCTTCAACTGCCGCCGCCCGGCCAGGCGCGCGACCAGCACCTCGAACGGATGGCGAAGCGTCGCGCCATACAGGGCATGCTGGAACGCCAGGTTCCGCGCGCCGTTCAGGCACTGGCGACCTCACAGCAGCGCGGCGGCGATGCGGTGATCCCCCACGACATCTATCTCAAGACCTTCGAGCGTGATCCCGCCCTGATCCGGCGCAAGCTGGGCCACTACGATTTCATCCTGCTGGACGAGGCGCAGGACCTTTCGCCCGTGATGCGCTCGATCGCCGTGCGCAGCGGCGCACGGGTGATCGCGGTCGGCGATCCGCGTCAGCAGATCTATGCGTGGCGCGGCGCGGAGAATGCGCTTGCCCTGCTGGATGGGCGCGAGACCTATCTATCGCAAAGCTTCAGGTTCGGCCCGGCCATTGCCGAGGTGGCGATGCACATCGTGCACAGCAAGCCAGGAGAGCGCCTGCCGGTTCCGCTGGTGGGCGCCGGAGGGTCATCGAGGGTGGTCACCGCCGGCAAACCCGATGCGGTGCTGTGCCGCGGCAATGCCGGGGTGTTCCGGATGGCGATGGGGGCGGCGCAGTCAGGAAAATCCGCGCATATCGTCGGCGGACTGGATGAGCTGGCCGGCGAACTGCGCAGCGCCCAGGCGCTGCATGAGGGGCGTAGGCGCGACATCACCGATGACCGGTTCCGACGCTTCACCAGCTGGGCGGACCTCAAGGACGAGGCGGCGATGCGGCTGGATGCCACACTATCCCTGCTGGTCGAAGTGATCGAGAAGGGACTGGCGGCGGGCCTGCCGCTGCTGGAGCGCGCACATGTCGCCAGCGAGTCGGCGGCCGACCTGGTCCTCTCCACGGTGCACAAGGCGAAGGGCCGCGAGTGGGATGCCGTGCAGCTGCACGACGACTTCCCCGATCTTCAGAAAATGCGGGAGCGCCATGCGGCGGCCTTGCGCAGCGGCCGAGCCGAGGCCGTGACCTCGGCGCTGGAGGAATGGAATGTGCTGTACGTCGCGGTCACGCGCGCCAGGCGAACCCTGATCCTGCCTGCACCGCTGGCGCACCAGCTGAGGCTGCAGCCTCCTTCGCGCGATGCGCCATGGTATGCGTAGCCTGACGCTCAACAACATTTGATCATAGCCGTATCGGAGCCTCAATCTCTCTTGGGCAGTGATCGAGTTGGAGGGTGACCATGGCGTATTCGGCCGAGATCAGCAGGGCGTCGCCCGGCTGCTTTCTGTTCCTTGTCGATCAGTCCGGATCGATGATGGACGACCTGGAGGCGGGCATCACCAAGGCCCGATTTGTCGCGGACGCGCTGAACCGCACACTGATGCAGATCGCCATTTCGTGCCGCAAACCGGAGGGCGTGCTCGATTATTTCGATATCGGGGTCCTGGCGTACTCCGGCGAAGGCGTACAGTCGGGGCTCGGTGGCGCGCTTGCCGGGGCGTATCTCAGCCCGATCAGCGCCGTTGCCAACAATCCGCTGCGCGTCGAAACGCGGCGCAAGAAGCAGTCGGACGGCGCCGGCGGCGTGGTGGAGACCGAGGTCAAATTTCCGGTCTGGTTCGATCCGCAGGCATCTGGCGGCACGCCGATGTGCGCCTCGCTGGCAACCGCGCATGACCTGCTGGCCGGCTGGTGCGGCAGTCATCGCCGATCGTTCCCGCCCGTCGTCCTGCATGTCACGGATGGTGAAGCCACGGACGGCGATGAAACAGATGTCGAGAAGGCGGCGGCATCCGTCGCCTCGCTTGCGACCGACGACGGAAATGTCGTGCTTATGACATTGCATGTCACATCGGGCGATGCGCGCACCATCCGCTACCCGGCATCGGAGGCCGGGCTGCCCGACGCTTATGCGCGCCTGATGTTCCGCGCCAGCAGCCTGTTGCCCACGGTAATGCGCGAGATGGCGAGCGGCCACAGCCTTGCCCTGCCGGCCGGCAGCCGCGCCTACGTGTTCAACGGGCAGATCGAGGACATCCCGACCTTCCTGGATATCGGCACTCGGCCGCTCTACCAGCGTGTGGCGCTCCCGGGACCAGGCGCCTGATCGACAGCCGGGCTGCGTCGCGACAGTGACGAGATCGTGGCGTCGCTTCCTGCGCGGCAAGGAACCGGGGCGGCGATGCGACGATGTGATCCTTAGGCGCCCGGGCCAGCAGCGGTTTGCAGTCTGCGATGGCGCTTCGACCTCGTACGACGGGGGCGGCTGGGCGTTCGCCCTGGCGCGGCAATACCTGCTCGACAACGACTTGCGCAGCGACTGGCTCGCGCGCGTGCGCCACTGCTACGCGGATAGGCGCAGACCGGCAGACGCGGACTGGCTGGGCGTGCTTGCGTTCGAGCGCGGATCGTTCGCGACCTTCCTGGGCGTCTCGATCGGCGAGGAGCGGATCGTCGTGCATGCGATCGGCGATTCAGTCCTGTTCGTCGTCGCGCCGGATGCGCCGGTCCGGATGGAACCCGCCCTGTCGCCTACGGAATTTGCCGCCCGACCTACGCTGCTGTGCAGCGCGCCCGGGATCGGCGCCTTCGCCGATGACGATGCGGCCTTCGACGCAGCACGCACCATCATCCCGCGGCCGGAAGGCGGATGGCAAGGTACCCGCCTGCTCGCCGTGACCGATGCCCTGGCCGCCTGGATCGTCGCGCGCGAAGACGAATCGCTGGCGAGGATTTCCGAGCTCGAGGGTATCGCCGGCGCACCGGCTTTTCGCGACTGGTGCGCCCGTGCAATCGCCGAGCGGCGCGTGCGCTACGACGACTGCGCGATGCTTGCGGTGACGCTGTGAAGTATCCGGGCGCGGAGCACTACAACGAGGCCGTGCAGAATCCTGCTGTTTTCTTCCTCGATCCCATCATCCGGGGCGGGACAGTGAAAACGGATGGCCTCGGCCTGCCGAACGTGGTTTCCGGCGGTTTCGCCTATACCTACCGGTTCGGCACGCGCGCCGGCGACATCGCGGTTCGCTGCTTTCATCGGGACATTCCCGACCTGCTGGAGCGCTATCGCGAGACGGGCCGGTTCCTGAAGGCACTGAACTCCACGTACTTCGTCGCATTCGAGTTCCTGGCTAAGGGCGTGCGCATCGCAGGGACCGTCCATCCCGTGGTGCGGATGGCCTGGGTGGAGGGCGAAACCCTGCTCGGCTTCGTGCAGCGTTGTCGGCACGACAAGGCGGCGATCGGCCGACTGCGCCGGCAGATTGCCGAATTCGCCGCCGGGACGGAGGCACACGGATTTGCGCATGGTGACATCCAGCACCGCAACCTGATGGTGGCGCACGACGGCACGCTGAAACTCGTGGACTACGACGCGATGTTCGTTCCCGCGCTGCGGCACCTGACGACGGCTGACGCCGGCCATCCCAATTTCCAGCCGCCCAGCCGCACCGCCACCGATTATGGCCCCCGCATGGACCGCTTTCCGCTCGCGGTCCTGGATCTCGGCCTCAAGGCCCTGCAGCGCGCACCCGATCTCTGGGACAGGTTCCACACCGGCGAGAACCTGCTGCTGTCGCGCAACGACTTCCTCGACCCGGCGCGATCGGTGGCGCTGGGCGAGATCGCGCGCCTGGCCGACTTGCGTGATCGTGTCGCCCTGTTTCGCGGCATGTGCGGGCGGCGTGTCGTCGATATGCCAACGCTGGCCGAGTTCCAGACCGCAAGCGGACCAACCGTCGTCGCCCCGGCAAGAGGGCCGGCCCAGCCGCAGCGCTATGTCTCGCAGCTCGATGTGGTCGATGGCATGCGCTATGCTACCGCTCGCGCTTTCCTCGGCAAGCCGATTGAGTTGGTCGGGCAGGTGCTGCAGGTGAGATCGGAACCTCACCTGGGAATCGTGCTGCTGCGGTTCGGCACGCGCTATCACCACACGCCAACAGTAGTTGTGCCGCTTGACGTATTCGCGGCATGGCCAGCGGCGAACCGCTTCTCAGGGAAGCCTTGGATCAGCGCGATCGGCATCCTGCGATCGCACCGGGTGGGCGACTACGAAACGATCCAGGTCGCAATCCAGGAGGTCGCGGACATCACATTCCTTTCCGGCAAGGACGAGGCCCAGTTTCGCCTCGGCCGCAGCGCGCCTGCGCCTGTGGCCCCGCCGCCGCGCCCCGCGCCACCACCGTCAGCGTCGCCGCCGCGCGCGACTCCTCCCAAGTCCGCCCCGGCCGCTCCGGGACGGCCGGCCCAGCAGCCGCCGCTACCGGACTGGATGCGGCCGCCAGCGGGAGCGGTTACCAGGCCCGCACCCGCATCGCCATGGGGGCAGCCAGGTTCACGCCAACCGGCGCCTGTCGCGCGCGCTCCGAGCACTCGGCAACAGGCCCCGTCGGCTCCGCAGTCCGCCCAGGCCGGCGGCTCGCCTTGGTCCTGCGCCGCGAAATTGGTTGCAACCATCGCGGCGGTGGCGGCAGTGCTGTGGCTGTTTCGGCGGTGACGCGAAGTGGCGCGTGTGCGGGCGCGACCGGTCGCGAATCATCTATAGGAAATAAGTCTTGCCATACCATCTTGCGTCTGGCACGTTGCTTGCTCGCTCTTTGAATCCGCCTTCGGGCGCGGCCGCCTTCTGATCGCCGCCCGCGCCTGCCTACCGCCGTTGCCGTTGCCGCCTTGCCGCCTGGGTGCCCGCGCCATGCCTGCCGCCGTCCGAAAATTGCCGCCTGTTCAGGGGCACTCAGGCTGGCCCGCACCGCGGCCGGCTGCAACCCCGGCATTGCGCGCCAGGGTTGTGGATGATATTCCTATAGAACGTTGTTCTTTGAACCCGCCTTCGGGTGCGGCTGCCCGCCATGCGCCGCCCCGCATCAGTCGGTCATCACTGGAGGCGTGCGCTGCCGGCCAGGGTGAATTTGTCCGAATCCGCTGCGTCGTCGGTCCAGGCGAATTTGTCGAAATCCGGCCCTGCTGCCCGCCATGCTATTGAAACTACTTAAGAACGCATTCGCCGAGCGCGCGAGGTTTCCACCGCGCGCCGCTCCAGCGGGTGCGACCCGGCGCCGAACTCGGCGCGCCCGTCGATCGCCTGGCTCCGCCCCAGGGGAAGCGCAGCACGATCCGCCCGCGCGCAGGCAGGCCGTTGGGGCGGGATGTGCGGGGCATCGTCCCGGCCGGCATGCTGACGGAAGGGTGGGACGCCAACACGCTCACGCACGTGGCGGGCTTGCGGCCCGTCCGGTCGCAGCAGTTGCGCGAACAGGCGGTGGGCCGCGCTACGTCTCCGAGAAGGTGGAGGCACCCCCGCCCGCGCGGAAGCTGGATCGATTCCTCGCCCCCTCGTATCGGGCGCACACAGGTTTCCCCTTCGTGCGCTCGATCGCCGGCGCCTCGCTTGGCTCGCCGCACGGGCGGCGGGCCGCATGTTTCGGGTCGGGTCAGGCGCGGGAATGGTGCCCAGGGGCGGAATCGAACCACCGACACTGCGATTTTCAGT
>JADYYZ010000345.1 GCA_020853405.1 Acetobacteraceae bacterium | reverse complement strand
GGCCAGTGCACGCCCTGCCGGGTCGGCACCGCGAAGGCGGCACAGCTGCTGGAGGCACCGGCGTGGAACCGCGCGCTGCTGGTCGAGCTGGCGCAGGCGATGGCCGACGGCTCGATCTGCGGTCTCGGCCAGGCAGCGCTGAATCCGGTCAACAGCCTGCTGCGGTTCTTCCCCGAGGCGATGCCATGAGCGTGCGGTTCACCCTGGACGGCGAAACGGTCGAGGCGGCGGACGGCGAGACGCTGTGGCAGGCGGCACGGCGCCTTGGCACCTCGATCCCGTACCTGTGCCACCGGCCGCCGGGCGATTATCGGCCCGACGGCAACTGCCGCGCCTGCCTCGTCGAGGTGAAAGGCGAGCGCGCACTGGTGGCATCGTGCATCAGGAAGCCGGTCGAGGGCATGGTGGTCGGCACCGGCACCGCGCGCGCACAACATGCGCGGCGCATGGTGCTGGAACTGCTGATGGCGGACCAGCCGGCCGGCTTGCGCGACCCGTTCGGCGGGCTGGCGCGCGAGGTCGCAGCCCTTGGGGTGCGCGAAAGCCGGTTCGCGCCGACCATGCGGCCGCCGCCGGCCGATGCCAGCCACCCGGCGATGCTGGTGCAGCTCGATGCCTGCATCCATTGCGGCCTGTGCGAGCGCGCCTGCCGCGAGATCCAGCACAACGACGTGATCGGCTTCGCCGGCCGCGGCGCCGATCTGCGGGTGGTGTTCGATGCCGGCCGGCCGATGGGCACGAGCACCTGCGTCGGCTGCGGCGAATGCGTGCAGGCCTGCCCGACCGGCGCGCTGCTGCCGGCAAGCGTGGTGCAGCATGGCGTGCGCGCGCTGGAGCCCGACAAGGTCGTGGCCAGCGTCTGCCCCTATTGCGGGGTCGGCTGCCAGGTCGATTTCCACGTGCGGGACAACCGCATCATCGAGGTCACCGGGCGCGAGGGGCCATCGAACCTGGGCAGGCTGTGCGTGAAGGGGCGCTTCGGGTTCGACTACGTGACCCACCGCGACCGCCTGACGCGGCCGCTGATCCGGCTTGCGGGTGCGGCGAAGGACCCGGCCGACTGCCTGGATGCGCGCCGCGCCCGCGCCAAATTCCGCGAGGCGAGCTGGGAGGAGGCGCTCGATCTCGCCGCCGCCGGCCTTGCCGGCGTGCGCGACCGCGTCGGGCCCGACGCGCTGGCCGGCTTCGGCAGCGCCAAGGGTTCGAACGAGGAAGCCTACCTGTTCCAGAAACTGGTGCGCACCGGCTTCGGCACCAACAATGTCGATCACTGCACGCGGCTCTGCCACGCCTCCTCGGTCGCTGCCCTGCTGGAAGGAATCGGCAGCGGCGCCGTGACCGCGCCCTTCACCGCCGCGCTGGAGAGCGATTTCATCCTGGTGATCGGCGCCAACCCGGCCGAGAACCATCCCGTCGCCGCGACCTTCCTGAAGGAGGCGGTGCTGCGCGGCACGACGCTCGCGGTCGCCGACCCGCGCGGCACGGCGCTCGACCGCTACGCCAGCATCAGGCTCCGCTTCAAGCCGGGCCGCGATGTCGCGCTGCTGAACGCGATGCTGAACGTGATCGTCGCGGAGCAGCTGTACGACCGCCAGTACGTGGCGGCGCACACCACCGATTTCGAGGCGCTGGCGCTGCATGTCGGGAATTTCGCGCCCGAGGCGATGGCCCCGGTCTGCGGCGTCGCGGCGGCAACCATCCGCGAGGCGGCACGCGGCTTCGCGCGTGCCCGGGCCGCGATGATCCTGTGGGGCATGGGCATCAGCCAGTCGGTGCACGGCACCGACAATGCGCGCTCGCTGATCGCGCTGGCGCTGCTGTGCGGCCATGTCGGCCGACGCGGCACCGGGCTGCATCCGCTGCGGGGGCAGAACAACGTGCAGGGCGCATCGGATGCCGGGCTGATCCCGATGATGCTGCCCGACTATCGCCACGTCACCGACGAAGCCTGGCGCCGGCACGTCGGCGGCTTCTGGGGCGCCGAGCTCCCGGCCGAGCCCGGCCTGACGGTGGTCGAGATCCTGAACGCCGCGCACCGCGGCGAGATCCGCGCGATGTACGTGATGGGCGAGAACCCGGCGATGAGCGACCCCGATGCCCTGCACGCGCGCGCGGGGCTCGCGAGCCTTGACCACCTCGTCGTGCAGGACCTGGTCCTGACCGAAACCGCGACGCTCGCCGACGTCGTGCTGCCGGCATCCGCCTGGCCGGAGAAGGACGGCACCGTCACCAACACCAACCGCCAGGTGCAGCGCGGCCGCGTCGCGCTCGCGATGCCGGGCGAGGCGCGCCAGGATCTCTGGATCATCGTCGAGCTCGCGCGCCGGCTCGGCCTTGCCTGGCAGCACCGCCCAGTTGCCGAGGTGTTCGAGGAGATGGCAGCGATCATGCCTTCGCTCGCTCACATCACCTGGGAACGGATCAGCCGCGAGGACAGCGTGACCTACCCGGCCGACGGGCCGGACGTGCCGGGCAACGAGATCGTGTTCGCCGACCGCTTCCCGACCGAGACCGGGCGCGCGCGGCTGGTACCCGCCAGCCGGATCGATCCGGCCGAGCTGCCGGACGAGCGTTTCCCGTTCGTGCTGACAACGGGGCGCCAGCTCGAGCACTGGCACACCGGCGCCATGACGCGCCGGGCCGAGGTGCTGGACGCGCTGGAACCCGAACCCAGCGTCGCGCTGGCGCCGTCGGCGCTGCGGCGGCTTGGCGTGGCGCCGGGCGAGATGCTGCGCGTGACCACGCGGCGCGGCACGATCACGCTGGCGGCACGCGCCGACCCCGGCATGCCCGACGAGCTGGCCTTCATCGCCTTCGCCTATCACGAGGCGGCGGCCAACATCCTGACCAACCCGCAGCTCGACCCGGCCGGCAAGATCCCCGAATTCAAGTTCTCCGCCGCGCGCATCGAGAAGGTGCTGCCCGCCGATGCCTGAGACCGTTCCGGCGCGTGCCGCCGTGCTGCGCGCCGTGAACCGGCCGATGCAGGTCGAGACCATCGCGGTCGGCCCGGTGGAGGCAGGCGACGTGCTGGTGAAGATCCGCGCCGCCAGCCTCTGCCACACCGACCTCGAGGTGATCGAGGGCGCGCTGGCCTGCCGGCTGCCGGCCGTGCTGGGGCACGAGGCCGCGGGCGAGGTCGCCGCGGTCGGCGCGGGCGTGCAGGATCTGTCGCCCGGCGACCGCGTGGTGCTGAGCTGGAACCCGCATTGCGGCCAGTGCTTCTACTGCAACCGCGGCCAGCCGATCCTGTGCCGGCCCTATCTCGCGAATGCGGCCGGGGCGTTCCATTTCGACGGAAGGCCGCGGCTGCGCTGCGACGGCGGGGAGGCGCTGCACCAGCTGATGTATTGCGGCGGCTTCGCCGAGTATGCGGTGGTCGCGGCCCAGGCGGCGATCCGCGTGCCCGATGCGATGCCGTTCGACCGGGCGGCGCTGCTGGGTTGCGGCGTGATGACCGGGGTCGGTGCCGCCACCCGCATCGCCGACCTGCGCTGGGGCGGGGTGGCGATGGTGATCGGCTGCGGCGCGGTCGGGCTTTCCGCGGTGCAGGGCGCGCGCCTGGCCGGCGCCGGCGAGATCATCGCGGTCGATCCCAACCCGGCCCGGCTTGCGGTCGCCGGCGCCGTCGGCGCCACCGTGCTGGTCGACCCCGTCAGCGAGGATGCGCTGGCGGTGGCGCGGCACCTCTCCGACCAGCGCGGCGCCGATGTGGTGCTGGAATGCGCCGGCCGCGAGGAGACCTTCCGGCTCTCGGTCGAGGCGGTGCGGCCCGGCGGCAACGTGGTCTGGCTCGGCAAGGTGAACGTGAACCAGGATGTCGCGTTCCGCTGGGGCGCCTTGATGCACGAGAAGCGCATCATCCGTTCCAGCTATGGCGGCGCGAAGCCGGCCGAGGATTTCCCGCTGATGAGCCGCGCCTACCTCGACGGCAAGCTGAAGCTCGACGAGATGATCAGCGAACGCATCACGCTTGCCGACATCAACAGGGGGTTCGAGGCGCTGAAGCGAGGCCAGACGATCCGCAGCGTGGTGATGTTCGGCTGACGCCTGGCGCACGAAGGTATCACCTTCGCGCCCTCGATCGCCGGCGCTTCGCCTGGCTCGCCGCACCCGTCAAAATCTCGTCCCGCCGGTATGAGGGACGCTGCCGGCAGCGTCAGCGCGCGCGGCGGCGCCTTCGCGCGAGGCCCATGCCGCACAGCCCCGCACCCGCCAGCAGCAGCGAGGCGGGCTCGGGCACCGCGACAGCGAGCGGGGTGACGGTGAGCGAGATCGCGTTGGAGACGAAGACCTCGCCGGTCGTGCTGGTGGCGTAGTTCAGGTTCGAGGCCGACGGCGTGGCGGTACCCAGGCCATCGATCAGCAGCGAGAAATCATCGGTGCCTGCCAGCACGCCAAGCACGCTGTCGGCGATGCCGCCGATGATCAGCGGGCCGCCCGGGGCGAAATAGGTGAACCCAAGCGCCGAGGCGAGCGGCAGGTTGCCGCTGACCAGCGTGATGCCGGCGGTCTCGTCGAAAGCGCCGGTGGCGTCGTCGAAGACGATCCGGAACACGCCCTGGGCGGGATCGATCGGCGCCGGCCCGATGCTGGAAAAGTTTGTCGCGCTGTACGACAGCTCGTAGCCGACCAGTGCTGCCCGCGCCTGATCGACCGACGCGCCAAGCCCGAGTATCGCAGCGGCAGCCAGAAGCGTGCGCATCATCGTCACCTCGCCCGCCCAGGGGCAGCACGCGATCGCGCGGCCCGGGGACGCAGTATTGAACCAGCGTCGTGTTTCCGGACGGTTTCGCCGCAAACGATCGTTATTCGGCCGCCGGCTTCGGCGGCGGCGGGGGCGCCGTCAGGATCACGCCGGCAATTGGTGGTTGCTTCGGCGCATCCTGGCTCGCGCCGTGACAGGGGCGGGCGCAGGCAGGATCACCGCCACGCCTCCCCCTCCACGCCCCGCTTGCAACGCAAGGCCGGCTCGCGGCAACTTGGCGCAACGAATGACAGGACCGTAACAACCATGCAGCTCTACTTCCCCGCCCTCGGGCGCCTCTATGCCTGCTTCGACACGGTTGCCGAGACGCTGCTTCG
>JADYYZ010000344.1 GCA_020853405.1 Acetobacteraceae bacterium | reverse complement strand
GTCGCGGTGCTCGGCCAGGTCGAGACGCTGGCGCCGATCCTCCATCGCGCCTGCCTTGCGATCGCGCCGCAGCTCGCGGGCTCGGGACAGTCGATCAAGCTGATCGACTACGCCGCGCATGGCCTGGTGACGGTGACGACGACGGCAGGGGCGGCCGGCTACGACGAGGATGGCGACCGGCCGTTCGTGCTCGCCGACGAGGCGGGGGATTTCGCGGCCGCGGTCGCGAGCCTTGCCGAAAGCGACGGCAGTGCCCGCGAGGCGGCGGCACTTTCCTATGCCGCCCGCTTCGAGGCAGGCACCCTGCTGCGGCCGCTGTTCGAGGCGATCGAGGCCGCCTAATACCAGCGGCACGAGGCCTTGACTCGTGCCGAGGCGCCGAAGGCGCCCGCCGCCGGTGCGGCGAGCCAAGGCGGCGGAGCCGCCGCCCGGCGCTTGAGGGAGATGAAAGACTCAATACCAACGGTCAATGCAATTGACCGTTGGTATAAGCCGCCGGCCCAGGTCTGGCCGGGTCAGGTCTGGCCGGGTCAGCGGCTGTAGAACTCGACCACCAGGTTCGGTTCCATCTGCACCGGATACGGCACGTCGCCCAGTTTCGGGCTGCGCATGAAGGTGCCCTTCATCGCCCGGTGGTCGGCCTGGATGTATTCCGGCACGTCGCGCTCGCCCGACTGCGCCGCATCGAGCAGCGAGGCGAGCTGCTTCGACTTCTCCTTGACCTCGATCACGTCGTTGTCGCGCACCAGGAAGCTCGGGATATTGACCCGCCTGCCGTTGACCGTGACGTGGCCGTGGTTCACGAACTGGCGGGCGGCGAACACGGTCGGCACGAACTTCATGCGATAGACCACGCTGTCCAGGCGGCGTTCCAGCAGGTCGATCAGGTTCTCGCTGGTGTCGCCCTTGCGGCGCACGGCTTCCTGGTAGTATTTGCGGAACTGCTTCTCAGAAATATTGCCGTAATACGCCCTGAGTTTCTGCTTGGCCATCAGCTGCACGCCGAAGTCTGTGACCTTCTTCCGGCGCTGGCCGTGCTGACCCGGGCCGTATTCGCGCTTGTTGACCGGGCTTTTCGGCCGGCCCCACAGGTTCACGCCCAGGCGGCGGTTGACCTTGTACTTGCTTTCCAGGCGCTTCGTCATGCGCTTGTGTCCTTTCCTTGTGCGGGCATTGCCCTTTTGTCCCGGTAGTCCCTGCCGGCCGATACCCTGGCCGCGGGCGGGCGCGCAGCCCGAAACTGCGTCCGCTTTCCCGGAAGTGCGCGGCTTCTAAGGGGGCGGCGGCCCGGTTGTCAAAGCAGGCCAGCAATGCCAGCTGGGCGGCATGGTGACACGCTCGGACATTCTCTGGCTCGGGCTCGCCGCCGGCGTCGGTGGCAGCCTGGTGGGCGGCATGATGCTGGGGGTCGGCATGGGGCTGGTCAGCGCCGGCGCCCATGTCGGCTGGCTGCTGGTGCTGCCCGGCGGGCCGGCGGGCGGGGCGATCGGCTACGGGCTCGCGCGCCGGCTGGCGGCACGACTGCCGGCCGAACCCAGCCGATGAGCGCGCCTTCGGTGTAGACTGCCGGCCATGGCGACACCGCCACCACCGACGCTGATCCGGCGCCTGCTGCCGCGCGGGCTGCTGGCCCGCAGCGTGCTGATCATCGTGATGCCGCTGCTGGTCGTGCAGGTGGTGGCGCTGCAGCTGTTCTACGGCAGCCACTGGGAGGTGGTCTCGCGCCGGCTCGCGATGTCGGTCGCCGGCGATCTCGCCACCGTCACCGGCCTGATGGAGCGCTTCCCCGACGAGGAGGACCGCGGCTGGATCTTCGCCGCCGCCCTGGTCAACAGCGAACTGGTCCTGAGTTTCGACCCGAGGGCGCAGCTGCCGTCACCGCCCGACAACATGCCCGAGCGTGACCTTGCCCGCGCCATCGCCGAGCAGCTGAACCTGCCGGTGATCATCAGCCATGCCGACAGCCGCACCGTGCGCATCGACCTGCAGCTGCGCACCGGGGTGCTGACCGCCGAGGTGCCGCGCAAGCGGCTGTTCACCGGCACGGTCTATCTGTTCTGGCTGTGGCTGATCGGCAGTTCGGCGCTGCTGTTCGCGATCGCGGCGCTGTTCATGCGCAACCAGGTGAAGCCGATCCGAAGGCTTGCGGTCGCCGCCGAGGCGTTCGGCATGGGCCGCGAGGTCGGGCCGATCAAGCCCGAGGGCGCGGTCGAGGTGCGCCAGGCGGCCACCGCCTTCAACCTGATGCAGGCACGGGTGCGGCGGTTCCTGGCCCAGCGCACCGAGATGCTGGCCGGCGTCAGCCACGACCTGCGCACGCCGCTGACCCGCATGCGGCTGGCGCTGGCGATGCTGCCCGGCCGCACCGCGGATGCCGAGGAGATCGCGGAACTGACCGACGACGTGGTCGAGATGGAGCGGATGATCGAGGCCTACCTGTCGTTCGCGCGCGGCGAGGGGAGCGAGCAGACCGAGGCGGTCGATCTCGCCCAGATGGCCGAGGAAATGGCCCAGCGGGCGCGGCGCGACGGCGCCCTGGTCGAGGTCGCGGTGCCGGCGATCACGATGCGGCTGCGGCCCGATGCGATGCGGCGCGCGCTTGCCAACCTGATCGACAATGCGCGCCGCCACGGCAAGCGCATCGCGCTGTCGGCGGCCTGGGTCAGCCGGCCTGGGGGCACCGCGGTCGAGATCGCGGTGGACGACGACGGGCCGGGCATCCCGCCCACCCGCCGCGAGGAGGCGTTCCGCCCCTTCGTGCGGCTGACCGAGGTGGCGGGCACCGGCAGCACCGGCGGCACCGGTCTTGGGCTTGCCATCGCGCGCGACATCGTGCGCGCCCATGGCGGCGAGATTTTCCTCGAGGACGGGCCGCTGGGCGGCCTCCGGGCACGGATCAGGCTGCCGGTGTAGCGGCTGATCGCCGGCGGCGGAATCAGGAAGGGCCGCCCCCGGGGGCGGCCCTTCCGAAGTCGCGGGAAGGCGGTCGGGTCAGGCCTTCGCCTTCTCGACCATGACCTTGAGCTCGTCCATGGTCTCGGCGAAGCGCTTGTTGATCAGGCCCAGCGCCTCGCCGTTGGCGCGCTGGATCATGTCGGCGAGCTCGCGCATGTTGGTCACCGCCCGCTCATAGGCGGTCTTCATCAGCTCGGCCTGGCGGGCGGCCTTGGCCTGCGGGGCCTCGCTGCCGGCCAGCGCCTTCACCGCCTCGCTCATCTCGGTGACCGCGGCCTGCACGATCTCCATGTTGCGCTTGGCCACCGCCTGCGCGCCCTCGAGCGCGACCTTGTTGGCTGCCGAGAACGCCTCGATGTTCTTGCGCTGCGAGGCCAGCAGCGCCTCCATATCGACGGCGGGGAGTTTGAAATCCGCCATCACCTTGGTGAAGTCCATGTCGAAAATGCTCTGCGGCTGCTTGGCCATCGTGCGCTCCTCGGTCCCCGGTCGGGGTGGTGAAACTCGGTTCTGGGCCAGGCCTGCGTGCCAACACGGCGCACGCTTCATTCGGCACGGCCTGTAGGTGTGCTTCTAGTCCTGGGGGACACAACCGTCAACAAAAATGCTGCACCGCAACAACGCAGTTGCAGCATAGCCGACCTGCTGCCACGTCAGCGCGGAATCGGCAGCCGCGCCGCCCAGCCCTCCGCCCGCTCGGCGCGGGTCAGCGCGCGGTCCAGCTCGGCCATGGTGCCGGCGAGGTCGGGGCTTGCGTCGCGCTCCCAGGCCCTGGCCACCGGCAGCAGCAGCAGCAGCAGCGCCTTGGTCCGCATCAGGCCGAGCACGCCGGCGGTCGACACCCCCGCCGCATCCAGCGTCCAGCGCAGCGACGCCGCCACCAGCGGCAGGTAGCCGAGCGCCGACAGCGGCTGGCGCCTGAGCGCCCGGCGCACCGCCAGCACCCCGGCCCGGTGGCGCTGCACCACATCGATGCGGCGCATGATGATGTCGAACAGCCGGTCGCGGACGGTCTCGCCCTCGGCCCGCGGCAGGGTCGCGTCGAGCACCTCGCGATCGGTGTCGAGCATGAAGCGGTCGAGGATCGCCTCGCGCGAGGGGAACCTGGCCTTGAGCTCGGCGATCTCCAGCCCCGCCTCGGCGGCGATCGCGGCGAGGGTGGTGCGCGCCCAGCCGTCGCGGGCGGCGACCGCGAACATCGCCGCCGCCGCGCGTGCCTCGATGGGCCCGTGGCTTTCCTCGCTCACCGGTCTCTGTCCTCGCGCATGGGCGGGATGTGGTGGCGGGTGGGGTGGGGATGAAGGATCAGCCCGCCAGCTCCCGCGATCTCGCGGTGGCGGCGGCGATCGCCCTGGTCATCAGCGCCGGCCAGGCGGGGGCGTCCATCAGCACCTTCAGCGCCTCGGCGGTGGTGCCGCCGGGGCTGGTCACGTTGCGCCGCAGCGTCGCCGGCGGCTCGCTGCTGGCATCGAGCAGTGCGCCGGCGCCCGCCACCGTCGCGCGCGCCAGCTGGGCGGCGAGCTCGGCGGGCAGGCCATTGGCGATGCCGGCCTGCTCCAGCACCTCGGCCAGCAGGAATACATAGGCGGGGCCGCCGCCGGAGAGCGCGGTGACCGGGTCGATCAGCGCCTCGTCCTCGACCCAGGCGACCTGACCGACCGTCTTCAGGAGCGATTCCGCGAGTGCCTTCTCGGCGGCGCTGACCCCCTGGCCGGCGCAGCACACCGTGATGCCGCGGCCGATCGCGGCCGGCGTGTTCGGCATCGCGCGCACGATCCGGGCAGACCCGCCCAGCAGCGCCTGCATGCCGCCGACCGACTTGCCGGCCATGATCGAGACGAACACCGAGCGCTCGGCGAAGCGCGCATAGGCAGGCAGGGTCTTCGCTGCTTCCTGCGGCTTCACCGCCAGCACCACGGCCTCGGGCGCCAGTGTCCGCGGCAGGTCAGCGGCATCGGCGACCGCAAGGGCTGCCCCCGCGGGGTGGTGCGCCGCGTCGGGCTCGACCACGGCAACGTCGCGCCCGGCTGCCCGCCAGCCGGCGAACATCGCCCCCCCCATCTTGCCGCAGCCGACCAGCAGAATCATCGCCGTGCACGGGGCGCTGCCGCCCCCTCCCTCCGTGGCAGCGGCGCGCGAAGATGGCGCCGACCGGTCAGCGAGCCTGCCCCAGCCCTGCCCCGGCCGCAACGCCGGCGCCGGCCGGGCATCACGCCTCGCCGGCGCAGTCGAGCATCGCTGCCTCCAGCGCCTCGGCCGGGCGCTTGCCGCCCCAGAGCACGTACTGGAACGCGGGATAGAACCGCTCGCACTCGGTCAGCGCGATATCCATCATGTCCTCGAGGCTTTCTGCGCTGGCGCCGCGGGCGCCGCGCAGCAGCACCGAATGGCGGAACACCGGCGTGTTCTCCTCGGTCCAGATGCCGAAATGGCCGAGCCACAGTTTCTCGTTCGCCAGCGCCAGCAGCTCATGCACCTGCGCCCGGCGCGCCGGCGGCACCTTCATGTCGAAGGCGCAGAAGAAATGCATGGCGCTGATTTCCGAGGCCCACGAGAAATGGAAGGTGTAGTCGCACCACTTGCCCTTGACCTCGACCGCCATCTCGTCGGTGTTGCGGCGCTCGAACGCCCACTCCTGGGCGGCAACGATCTGTTCCAGGATGTCGAGCGGGTTGGCGGCCGGGGTTTCGCGCGCGGCGAGCCGTTCGGGGGTCCGGTCAGACATGGGCCTGTCTCCTGTCTGGTGGCAGGCGGTCAGGGCGACCGTGAGGGGAGCCTCGGCGAATCGCCCTCAAGGCGTAGTATAGCTGGGATCAAGCTTCCTACCAGGGCTAGGCTACAGGCAGCCTGAATCGCGCCGCAAGGGGTGTTCGGGCGGCGATCGCGGGTGCCTCGCCGAAGCCCGGCGCGCCGCTCAGTTGGCGCCTTCGCCGCCCGGCCGGCCACCGCCGCCGGCCGCCAGCTGCTGGGCCGCACCATCCTCTGCCGCCGCCCGTGCCTCCAGCGCGCCGAGCCGTGCCTCCAGCGCCGCCACCTGCTCGGCGGCGCGGATCGCGACCTCGCGGAGCGCGTCGAACTCCTCGCGCCGCACCAGCTCCATCCGCGCCGTCAGCGCCTCGCTGCCGGCCCTGGCCATCGCCCGCATCTCCTCGGCCAGGCCCGAGGCGACGGAAAGCGCACCCTGAGCCATCTTCGCCAGGTCGTCCTGCCGATCGGTCATGCTGGCCTCTCCTTCCGGTCACGCCCTGCCGATCATATAAGGCGGCGCATGCGGATTCTGCATCCCGACCCCATCGCCGCCAGGATCACCAGGCGATGATCCTGCTGACTGGCGGCGCCGGCTTCATCGGCTCGAACCTGCTCGGCGCGCTTGCCGGCGAAGGCGCCGAGGTGGCGATCGTCGACCGCCTGCGCGACGGCGGCAAGTGGCGCAACATCGCCCGCCACCTTCTGGCCGAGATCGTTTCCCCCGACGAGATCTGGGACTTCATCGGCACCGAACCGCCGATCGAGGCGGTGGTGCATCTGGGCGCGATCAGCGCCACCACCGCGACCGACGCGGACCTGGTGGCGCGCACCAACCTCAGCCTCAGCCAGCGGCTGTGGGAATGGTGCGCCGATGCCGATATCCGCTTCGCCTATGCTTCCTCGGCCGCCACCTATGGCGACGGCAGCGCCGGCTTCGACGACGAGTTCTCGGCCGCGGCGCTTTCCCGGCTGCGGCCGCTCAACCTCTATGGCTGGAGCAAGCACGCCTTCGACCGCTGGGTCGAACGCCAGGTCAGCGCCGGCCGGCGGTGCCCGCCAGCCTGGCTGGGGCTGAAGTTCTTCAACGTCTACGGCCCCAACGAGTACCACAAGGGGCCGATGATCTCGGTCGTGAAGCACAAATACGACGAGCTGCTGGCCGGCCGCCCGGCGCGGCTGTTCCGCTCCGACCGCCCCGGGCTTGCCGATGGCGAACAGCGGCGGGATTTCATCTGGGTCGGCGACTGCGTGCGTGCCCTCTGCTGGTGGCTCGACCAGGCAGCGCCGCCCTCGGGCCTGTTCAACCTGGGCACCGGCCGGGCCGGGAGCTACCGCGCGCTGGTCTCCGCACTCGCCCGCGCGATGCAGGTCGAGGACCGCGTGGAGTGGATCGACATGCCGCTGAACCTGCGGGGCCAGTACCAGAGCTTCACCGAGGCGCGCATGGACCGGCTGCGCGCCGCCGGCTTCGCCGACCCAGCCACCCCCCTTGCCGACGGCATCGCGCAGTACGTGCGCGTGCTGGCCTCGGGCGATCCGTTCGTCTGACCCCCCGTGCTGGTCATCCCTTTCCCCGCGATCGGCCCGAACGCCTTCGAGATCGGCCCGATCGCCGGCTTCTCGTTCGCCATCCGCTGGTATGCGCTGGCCTACATCGTCGGCATCCTCGCCGGCTGGCAGCTGGGCAAGCGGCTTTGCGCACGGGCGCCCGCGGCCGCGACGCCGGAGCAGGCCGACGATTTCGTCACCTGGGTGACGCTCGGCATCGTGCTGGGCGGGCGGCTTGGCTATGTGCTGTTCTACCGCCCGTCCTACTATCTCGCGCAGCCGCTGGAAGCGCTCGCGATCTGGCACGGCGGCATGAGTTTCCATGGCGGCCTGCTCGGCGTGATCGCCGCCATCGTGCTGTTCGTGCGGGCGAACCGGCTGGACCTGCTCCGCTTCGCCGACCGCGTCGCGGTGGTGGTGCCGATCGGCCTGTTCCTCGGCCGCTGCGCCAATTTCATCAATGGCGAGCTGTGGGGCAGGCCAAGCAACGTCGCCTGGGCGATGGTGTTTCCATCCGACCCGCAGCAGCTCCCCCGCCACCCGAGCCAGCTCTACCAGGCGGGGCTGGAAGGCGTGGTGCTGTTCACCGTGCTGATGCTGCTGGCCCGAAGCGAGCGCGTGCGCGCCCGGCGCGGCCTGCTGTGCGGGGTGTTCCTGGTCGGCTATGGCCTTGCCCGGATCAGTGGCGAGTTCTTCCGCGAACCCGATTCCTTCCTGGGCTTCCTCGCCTTCGGCGCCACCATGGGCCAGCTGCTGTCGGTGCCGATGCTGGCGGTCGGGCTGTGGCTGATCCTCCGCTCGCGGCCGCGCTGAAGGCCGCCATCGCGCGCGACGGCCCGATGCGGCTCGACCGCTTCATGGCCGCCTGCAACGCCCACTACTATGCCACCCGCGACCCGTTCGGGCGCGGAGGCGACTTCATCACCGCCCCGGAGATCTTCCAGGGCTTCGGCGAATGCCTCGGCCTGTGGGCGGCCGCGGTCTGGCAGGACATGGGCCGGCCGGAGACCGTGCTGCTGGCCGAGCTGGGGCCGGGGCGCGGCACGCTGATGGCGGATGCGCTGCGTGCGATCCGCCGCGCCGCCCCCGGCTTTGCCGCCTGTCTTTCCGTGCATTTCATCGAGACCTCGCCGCGGCTGCGCGCCGCCCAGCGTGCCAGGGTGCCGGGGGCGAGGTTCCACGACGCGCCCGAAGCGCTGCCCGCCCTGCCCGCGATCGTGATCGCCAACGAGTTCCTCGATGCCCTGCCGGTGCGCCAGCTGGTGCGGCGCGAGGGCGGCTGGGCGGAACGCTTTCTCGACGCCTCGCTTGCCCCGGTCGAGCTGCCCGCGCCGCCGCCGGCCGAGACGCCGGACCTCGCCGCGCTCGCGCCGGCAACCTGGATCGAGCTCGCGCCCGCGGCAGGGGCGCTTGCGGCCTCGGTCGCGCAGCGCACGCTGGCGCATGGCGGGGCGGCACTGCTGATCGATTACGGCTACGCCGGGCCAGGCACGGGCACGACGCTGCAGGCGCTTCGCGGCCATCGCGCGCAGGACCCGTTCGCCGACCCGGGCGAGGCGGATCTCTCGGCGCATGTCGATTTCGGCGCGATCGGCCGCATCGCGCGGGCCGCCGGGGCAACGCCGCACGGGCCGGTGCCGATGGGGACCTTCCTTGGCGCGATCGGCCTGCCGGCGCGTGCCGAGGCGCTGGCCCGCGCCAACCCGGCCAGGGCCGGCGCGCTGCTGGCGGCGGCGGCGCGGCTCCTCTCCGCCGCGCACATGGGCACGCTGTTCAAGGCGATGGCGATCTGCCACCCATCGCTTCCCAGACCGCCAGGATTCGCATGATGGCAGAATTCCTCACCGACGACGCGCTCGGCCCCGTCCGGCACGGCTTCTTCACGCGCCGCGGCGGCGTCTCGACCG
>JADYYZ010000343.1 GCA_020853405.1 Acetobacteraceae bacterium | reverse complement strand
CTCGCGGGCGCGCAGCCCATGGCCATCAGCAGGGCGGCGAGTGCGGCGGGCATGGCGGCGGCCGCGCTCAGATCACGCTGGCGCGGAGACTCGCGCCCGCGCCGGACAGCACGACCAGCGCGACCGCGTCGGCGGCGCCTGCGATCATCATGTCGCCCGGCCGCACCATGTGCGCGACCGGCGCGAAATACCCGACCGCGCCGATGCTCGCCTGGCTGTCAGGCTGGCCGCGATAGTGCCAGAGCGTGAAGCCGTCGGCGTACGCCACCACCGACAGCCGCTCGGAGGAGAAGGCCATGAACGAAAACTCCTTGATCGGGGGGCGCGCGCCGGTGCCGGGCGGCCGCCGGGCCGTCAGTCGATGCTGCCGGTGATCGCGCCGGCGGCGATGCTGCGGGTCTGGCCGCTGGCAAGGCTGAGCTGGTTGGACAGCTCGCCCCGCCACATCACGCCGCCGCCGGCATCGAAGATGACAAAGCCGCGCACCACGCCGAGATCGGCGGTGAACGGGCCGAAACTGATCGCGTTGGCATTGCTCATCGCGGCGCCGTTGCCGGCGAACACGAAGGGCTGGCGGGCGTAGCCGTTGCCCACCGGCTCGCCGGTCAGCCCGGAATCGTCGGCGGCGAGACCGAGCCCGATCGAGAACGGGGCGGTGAAGGCGCTGACACTCTCGCCGCGCAGCAGCGCGGCCGCGCGGGTCTGGCCCGCGTTGCCCAGGTTGCTCATGGTTGGGGTCCTCAGTTCGTGGGGGCGGTGGTGTGCACGGCAAGCCGCGTGCGGGTGCGGCGCAGCGCATCGTCGATGCGCTCGGCGCCGCTGATGCCGGCGGCGATCGCCTTGGCATCGAAGCCGGCGGCGTCGTCGTAGATGCCACCGCCTGGCAGCAGCCGCGTGTTGCCCCAGCCATAGGCGACCGTCAGCAGGCGATGGCTCGGGCAGGGTTCGGCAAGGGTCAGCCGGATGCGGCGATTGTCGGGCTGTACGGCGGCGGCACTGACCGCGACCGGGCGGCCATTGTAGCGCGCCTGCCAGCCGAGGGTGGGGGTCGCGGAGAGGCGCAGCGTGTTGCCGCCGTCGTGACGCACCCAGACATCGACGCTCGCATCATCGACCCGCTGCACCCAGTATGCGACCGGGCCGACCGAGGGGCGCGAGCGGAAGCCGTTGGGCGCCCAGGCCGGCCCCATCTCGCGCGCGATGCCGCGGGCGATGCGCCGCGCCAGCAGCGTGAGGTCGTCGTTGTTGGCATGCCAGGTGTAGGCGCCGGCGGGGCCGTCGCGGTCCCAGGTCATGTCCATCGTCTGCTCGCAGATGATGCGCAGGTTGAACGCGGCGTCGCCGGCCAGCGCCAGGATCGCGCGGGTCGTCGCATCGAACCCGTCGTCTGAGCCGGGGGTGTAGGGCACCGCGATGGTTGCCAGCACCGGCAGTTGCGCGGGCGTCTTGCCAAGGGCCGCGCGCAGCGCGCCGATCATGCGCCGCCAGGCGAACTCGACGACGCGGCTGTCGTTCTGCGCCCAGCCGTTCACCGCGTAGCCGCGGGTGTCGTACTCGCTGTGCATCGCCAGGATGCACGAAACCTCGGCCTTGATCGCAGCCGAAAGCCCGTTGGCGTAGGTGATGCGCGCGTTGGCGAGGTTGGTCAGCGGCCAGTTCGCCCAGTCGGTGAACTGCGGATCCGATGGCGCCCGCGGCCGCACCAGGCAGACCGAGCTGGCGGTGCCGTAGGTGCCGTCGGCCTGCAGCGGCATCGCGGCGTTGGTGAGGCCGCTGCCGGTGCCGGAAAAGCAGGTGCCGTTCAGGTCGTACTGCACCGATAGCGTCGCCTCGGTGCCGGCGGGATCGACCAGCTGGCGCAGGGCGGGCAGCATGGTGTCGTTGATCGGCGAACCCGGCGTGGTGTTGTTGAGCCACACCATGTTCGACTGGCCATAGGCCCAGATGCGGAAGTTCCCCATGTCAGGCCACTCCCCACTTGGCGCGCCAGGTGGCGACCAGGTCGCTCACGTGCTGGTCGCTGATGTCGGTGTTCCAGATCGCGAGTTCGCAGAGGAACCCGTCGAAATGGTTGTCCTCGGTCGCGCCGTTGGCGTAGCGGCGCGAACCCAGCCGCACCGAGCTGGGCAGCTGCGGGATCGCGCCGTTGTAGGCGTAGTTGGTGGCAACGCCGTTGCTCGCGGCGGCCGTGCTGGTCGCCCCGCCCTGGCGCACGAGCAGCCGGTTCGCCCGCGCCGCGGCACTGCCGGCGCCATGCCGGCCGACCACGATCAGGGTCTCGGTCGCGCTGGGCGTCCAGGTGAACTGCGCCTCGGTATTGGCGGTGAAGTTGTCACGCATGCGGAAGATGATGTTGCCCGCGGTGCTGACCACGAGGCCGGCCGGGAAATGCATGCCGTTGCCCATGTTGCGCGGCAGCACGTAGACCAGGCTGCGTTCCGCGGCGGCGGTCGCGCTTTTCAGGCGGAAGACGGCAGCAAAGGTCGCGGCCTGGTCGGTGCTGTCGAAGCCGCCGGGGAAATCGAACCCGTCGGCCGAAAGCGAGGTCTGGTCGGCGGCAGTGAACTCGATCGCCCGGCGCCCGGCCTGGTCGAAGTTCGCGCGGAATTTCGGGCGGGCCGGCTTCGTCTCGTGCTCGACCGCCCCCTTCGGGGCGCCGCTCAGCGGCAGCAGGAATTCGACACTGGCGCCATCGGTGGGCAGGGCGCCGCCGAAGCCGGACGGATCCGACGCGTCGACGTGCAGCAGCAACCCCGACGTGCGGGGCAGGTCGCTCGCGGCAGCGGCGAGCACCCCGCTTCCCCGCAAGCTGGCGCCGGCATCACCGCCGGTCGGCGGCGGCGGCGGAGGTGGGGGCGGGGGCGGGGGCGGCGGTGCCACCTGGCCGCCGGCGCGGATCTCGGTGGTGCTGACCGCACCGCCCTGGATCGAGGCGACGGCAAGCACCAGCGGGCCATCCGCGGCACCGGCCAGCAGCACGTCGCCGACATGCAGCAGGTGCGAGGCGTCGTTGAAATAGCCGGGTGCGGCCAGGGCGGAAGCGGCGTCGGTCTCGTTGCGGTAGCGCCACAGCGTGAAGCCGCCGCCATAGGCCAGGCCGGCGAGGGATCGCAGGCGGAAGGGCATGGTCTCGGTGCTCTTTCGCGGGACTCGCGCGCGAACCCGGCGCGCGAAAGGGGCGCACCGCGAGGCGGCGATGATGGGGGAAGGGGAGCGAGGGGGGCGCCGCGGACATGGCAAGCCCGTGACGAGGCGGATCGTGCCCGCCTATAGGACTTCTGTCAACAGAAATTCGAGAACATTTACCTAAATGCTGCCTGCGACGCGGGCCGCCGTGGCCCTGCCCGCCGGCACTGCTAGGGTCGTGCCCGGTCCCAGGGTTGGTGGAGCAAGGCATGGCCCGCATACGCATTCCAGGTCTCGGCGCGCTGATCCTCGTCGTGCTGCTGGCGCAGCTGGTGATGCCGGCGCAGGCCGAGGAGCGGGTCGTGAATGTCTACAACTGGACCGACTATATCGACCCCTACGTGGTCGACCGGTTCCAGCGCGAGAGCGGCATCCGCGTGCGCTACGACGTGTACGACAGCCTCGAGGTGCTGGAGGCGAAGCTCGCGGCGGGGCGCAGCGGCTACGACATCATCGTGCCGACCGACCAGCCGACCTTCGCGCGGATGGTCAGGAACGGTGCGCTGCAGGCGATCGACCGCGCCCTGGTGCCGAACTGGGCGAACCTCGATGCCGGCATGATGCGCGAGGTGGAAGCTGCCGATCCCGCCAACCGCCACGGCGCGATCTATCTTTGGGGCACGATCGGGCTCGGCGTGAATTTCGCGCGCGTCGCAACGCTCGCCCCGGACGCGCCGCGCGACAGCCTCTCCCTCCTGTTCGACCCCGGCCATGCACGCCGCCTCCGCCCCTGCGGTATCGTGATGATGGATTCCCAGACCGACGTGATCCCGACGGTGCTGCGCTATCTCGGGCGTGATCCGAACAGCACGTCGGCCGAGGATCTGCGCCTGGTGGAACGCACGCTGCTGGCGATCCGCCCGTTCATCCGCCAGTTCGCCTCGGGCGGCGCGATCGAGCAGCTGGCATCGGGCCAGGCCTGCCTTGCGTTCGCCTATTCCGGCGACGTGATCCAGGCCGCCGCGCGGGCCGAGGAGGCGGGCCGTGGCGTGCAGGTGGACTATGTCGCGGGCAGGGAAGGTGCCCAGCTGTGGCACGACATGCTGGCGATCCCGCGCGATGCGCCGAACGCGGCCAGCGCGCACGCCTTCATCAACTTCCTGCTGCGCCCCGACGTGATGGCCGAGATCAGCAACAAGACCCGATACCCCAACGCGGTACCGGCGAGCTGGGCGCTGGTCGAACCGGCGGTGCGCAATAACCCGAACATCTTCCCCGACGCGGCGGCGCGGGCGCGCTTCTTTGCCGTCAGCGGCGTCGATGGCGCGACCGACCGCGCGCGCTCGCGCGTGTGGGCACGCTTCAAGGCAGGGCGGTGAGCGTGCCGGCCGATACCCCGCCGGGCGGCGATCGCCTTCCACGCCGGCAGTGATCGCCTCGCGCCCCGGCGCCGCGGCACCCTGGCGCGATCCGGATGCCGAGCCCTATCTGCGCATCGAGAAGGTGACCAAGCGCTTCGGTACCGTCGTCGCTCTCGATGCGGTCAGCCTCGGCATTCATCGCGGCGAACTGTTCGCGCTGCTCGGCGGATCGGGCAGCGGCAAGACCACGCTGCTGCGCGTGCTCGCCGGCTTCGCCGAGCCGGACGAGGGGCAGGTCGTCCTCGATGGCCAGGACCTGGCCGGCATTCCCCCCTATGCGCGGCCGGTCAACATGATGTTCCAGAGCTACGCGCTGTTTCCGCACATGAATGCGGCGCAGAACATTGCCTTCGGCCTGCGCCAGGATGGCCTGAAGCGCGCCGAGATCGCCGATCGTGTCGCGCAGATCCTGGCGCTGGTGCAGATGCAGGGAATGGAAAAGCGCCGCCCGCACGAACTCTCGGGCGGCCAGAAGCAGCGCGTGGCGCTGGCCCGCTGCCTCGTGAAGCGACCGAAACTGCTGCTGCTGGACGAACCGCTGGCAGCACTCGACAAGAACCTGCGCGAGGCGACGCAGTTCGAGCTGGTCGGCATCCAGGAGACACTCGGCACCACTTTCGTGATCGTCACCCACGACCAGGAGGAGGCGATGACCATGGCAACCCGGCTTGCGGTGATGGAGAAAGGAGCTCTCGCCCAGGTCGGCACCCCGGCCGAGGTCTACGAATACCCCGCCAGCCGGTTCGTTGCCGAGTTCCTGGGCACCGCCAACCTGTTCGAGGGCGTGCTGCGCGAGCCTGGCCCTGGCGGCGCGGTGGTCGATGTGGCGGGGCTCGGCATCACCGTCGAATCCGACACCGCCCCCGCGGCGGCGCGAGGCAGGCGCGTGTTCGTCGCGGTGCGGCCGGAGAAGATCGAGATCGCCAAGGCGCCGGCAGGCGCCGCCCACGGCACCAACCGGCTGGTCGGGACCGTGCGCGACATCGCCTATTACGGCGATTTCTTCATGTACCTGGTCGAGGTGCCTGGGCAGGGCATCGTGCGGGCAAGCGAGCCCGCGACGCGCCGTGCCGGCGATGCGACGATCACCTGGGGCGATCGGGTGGTGCTGCAATGGCGGGCCTTCGCAAGCCGGGTGCTGACGCAATGAGCACGCCGCGCTGCCTCGGTGCCGGCCGGCTGGCCGTGGTCGGGCTGCCGTGCCTGTGGCTTTGCCTGTTCTTCCTGGCACCGTTCGCGATCGTGCTGAAGATCGCGCTTGCCGAGGCAGCGGAGGGCGTGCCGCCCTATGCCGCCATGCTGGACTGGGCAGGTGGCGCGCTGCCGTACGTGCGCCTTCATCTTGGCAATTTCCGCACGCTGCTCGAAGACCCGTTCTACGCCGAGGCATTCCTGCGTTCGCTTCGGGTCGCTGCGATCTCGGCCTCGCTGTGCCTGCTGGCCGGCTATCCGATGGCGTTGGCGATTTCACGCACCTCGGCGCGCGCCCGCGCGCTGCTGCTGCTGCTGGTGATGCTGCCGTTCTGGAGCAGCTTCCTGCTGCGCATCTCGGCCTGGATCGCGATCCTGCAGGATGGGGGGATCATCAACAGCATGCTGGTCGGGCTGGGTCTGGTTTCACAGCCGATGGCGCTGCTCTACACCGATACCGCGATGTATGTCGGCATCGTCTACTGCTACCTGCCGTTCATGGTGCTGCCGCTCTATGCCAACCTGGTGCAGCTCGACACAGCGCTGCTGGAGGCGGCATCCGACCTCGGCGCCCGGCCCTGGCGCGCGTTCCTTGCGGTGACCCTGCCGCTGTCGCTGCCGGGCGTTGTGGCCGGTTTCATGCTGGTGTTCATCCCGGCGCTCGGCGAGTTCGTGATCCCCGAACTGCTGGGCGGGCCGGATGCGCAGCTGATCGGGCGGGTGCTCTGGACCGAGTTCTTCCAGAACCGCGACTGGCCGCTTGCCTCGGCGCTTGCGGTGGCACTGCTGCTGCTGCTGGTTGCCCCGATCATGCTGTTCCAGCACGAACGGAAGGCGGTGCGGGTATGAGGCGCGGGCGGGGCCTCGCGGCGGCGCTGCTGTTCGGCTATGCGTTCCTGTACCTGCCGATCCTGCTGCTGGTGGCGTTCTCGTTCAACGACTCCAGGCTGGTGACGGTCTGGAGCGGCTTCTCGCTGCGCTGGTACGTGGCGCTGTGGAACAATTCCAGGCTGGTCGAGGCAGCATTGCTGAGCTTGCGGATCGCCGCGGTCGCGGCCACCGGCGCGCTGATCCTGGGCACGCTTTCGGGTTTTGCCCTGGCGCGGATGCGGTTTTCCGGGCGGAACCTGTTCGGGGCGATGGTCGCTGCCCCGCTGGTGATGCCGGAGGTGATCACCGGGCTGTCGCTGCTGCTGCTGTTCGTCGCCATGGACCAGGCGTTCGGATGGCCGGCCGGGCGGGGGGCCGACACCATCGCGATCGCCCACACCACGGTCGCCACCGCCTATGTCGCGGTGGTGGTGACGAGCCGGCTGGCCGACCTCGACGGCGCACTGGAGGAAGCCGCCCTCGACCTTGGCGCGCGGCCCTGGAAGGTGTTCGTGTTGATCACGCTGCCGATCATCGCGCCGGCGCTGGCCAGCGGCTGGCTGCTCGCCTTCACCCTGTCGCTCGATGATCTTGTGATCGCCAGTTTCGTCTCCGGCCCCGGCGCCAGCACCCTGCCGATGGTGGTGTTTTCCTCGCTCAGGCTCGGGCTGACGCCGGAACTGAACGCGCTGGCCAGCCTCATCATCCTGCTGGTCGTGGTGGTGCTGGCCGCGGCCTGGCGCCTGGCCCGCTTCCGCCGGGGCTGAGGCTTGGCTAAAGTCGTCCGACCTCGGCCCGCCTGCATTTCCTGACCCAGAAGGCACACCGCCATGCACCTGACCGCCGCGCGCCTGGATCGGATCAGCCCCAGTGCGACCATCACCATCAGCGGCAAGGCGCGCGCGCTGAAGGCGCAGGGCCGCGACATCATCAGTCTGAGTGCCGGCGAACCCGATTTCGACACGCCGCAGAACGTGAAGGATGCCGCGATCCGGGCCATCCAGGCGGGCGAGACGAAATACACCGACGTCGCCGGCACGCCGGCGCTCAGGAAGGCGGTGGCGGAGAAGTTCCGCCGCGATTCCGGCCTCGACTACAAGCCGGAGGAGGTCATCGTCTGCACCGGCGGCAAGCAGGTGATTTTTGATGCCCTGATCGCCACCATCGATCCGGGCGACGAGGCGATCATCCCCTCGCCCTGCTGGGTGAGCTACCCCGACATCGTGGCGCTGGCCGAAGGCACGCCGGTGATCGTGCCGACCGAGCAGAACAACGGCTTCAAACTGCGCCCGGAGGCGCTGGAAGCCGCGATCACGCCGAAGACGAAGTGGTTCATCCTGAACAACCCCTGCAACCCGACCGGCGCCGCCTATTCGGCCGAGGAGCTGCGGCCGATCTGCGATGTGCTGCTGCGCCACCCGAATATCTGGATCTTCACCGACGACATCTACGAGAAGCTGGCGTACGACGGGTTCCAGCCCGCAACGATCGTGCAGGTGGAGCCGAAACTGCGCGCCCGCACGATCACCATGAACGGCTGTTCCAAGGCCTATGCGATGACCGGCTGGCGGATCGGGTTCGGCGGTGCCCCCGTGGCGCTGATCAAGGCGATGGACAAGCTGCAGGGGCAGTCGACCTCCAACACCTCCTCGATCAGCCAGGCCGCGGCGATCGAGGCACTGAACGGGCCGCAGGACAGCATCGCGGCGATGGTCAAGGTCTACAAGGAACGCCGCGACATGGTCGTCGAGATGCTGAACAAGGCGCCCGGCATCACCTGCCACAAGCCGGAGGGCGCGTTCTACGTCTTCCCCGCGATCCATGGCTGCATCGGCAAGACCACGCCCGCCGGCGCGAAGATCAGCAACGACGAGGATTTCGTGGTGGCGCTGCTGGAGGAGACCGGGGTCGCCGTGGTGCACGGCGCGGCCTTCCTCTATCCCGGCCATTTCCGGGTCAGCTACGCGGCAGCGACCGAGGTGGTGCGCGAAGCCTGCACGCGCATCCAGAAGTTCTGCGCCGGGCTGCGCTGAGACCTGGCGTCGCATCGCGGCGGCGCATGCGGGGGGTCGGGCGCGCCCGGGGGGGCGTGCTTGATCTGCGTCAACAACTGTTTTCGCCTGACGCT
>JADYYZ010000342.1 GCA_020853405.1 Acetobacteraceae bacterium | reverse complement strand
TCAGCTCGAGGCCAAGGGGGTGACGGTGCGCAGCGGCACGCTGGTGGACGCAACGCTGATCCCGTCGGCCAGCACCGGCCACGACGGAGAGGCCCGCTGGGCTGGGGACCGCCGTCGCAAGCCAACCCACGGCTACAAGGCGCATGTCGCCACGGACGAGGGCGCCGGCCTGGTGCAAGGCGTCGAGGTAACCACCGCTGGCGTGCACGACGCCGCCGAGCTGGCAGCGGTGCTGCCAGCCGATCCGGGCGCGGTCTATTGCGACGGCGCTTTTGGCGGTCCGCAGTCGGCCGCGGCGAGCCGGGTGAAGGGCGGACTGCCCGCCGTCGTCGGCACCGGCACGTGGGGCGGGCCGGCGGCGCTGGCGCGGCTGGAAGCGCACAACGCTGCCGTGCAGCGCGTCCGCTGCCGCATCGAGAAGCTGGTCGGCGCCTGCAACCGCAGCTACGGCCTTCGGCGCATGCGATGGATCCTTCGTGCCAAGGCCCGGTTGCAGGTACGGCTCGCCGCCATCGCCTGCAATCTGCGGCGGACCCTCGGCATCCTTCGCGCCGTCGCGGCCTGATGCACGACGAGTCCGCCCGCGGCATCCCCTGCGCCGCGCGGCAGGTTGATATCGCCCCGCATCCCCATCTCCAACACGCACCGCCCCCTGCTGCTCCAGTCAAGCAACATCATCCAACCTTCCGCGCACAAGCCTCATGAGCACCCCGACCGCGGCGATCATATCAACCCCGCCGCCCGCGCATCCGCTCGCACCTCGGCCATGCTGGCCGCGATCCTGAGCGCTGCATCGAGTGCCCGCCGCCCGGCCGCGGCATCAACCGCAACCGGCGCCCCGTCCAGCACGCTGGCCACGAACGCGGCCTGCTCGGCTTCCAGCGAGTCGTGCTCCTGCCAGGCTTCCTCGGCCATCGCGAAGTCGGAAGCGCCCTCGCCGGTGCGGCGGATCACGAACAGTTTCCGGTTCTGGAAGTCGGCCGAGAGATAGCGGTCCCGGGCGAAGATGCGCATCCTGCGCTCGGTCTTGAGGCTGATCCGGCTGGCGGTGATGCTGGCAACGCAGCCGTCGGCGAAGCGCAAGCGGGCGTTGCCGATGTCCTCCTCGACCGCACCGATCACCGGCGCGCCGGTTGCGTCGATCTGCACCAGCTCCGCCGGGCACAGCGACAGCGCGAGGTCGATGTCGTGGATCATCAGGTCGAGCATCACCGAGACATCGGTGCCGCGGGGCCGGAAGGGGGCGATGCGCACCGCCTCGATGAACAACGGCCGCTCGATCACCGTGGCGATGGCGGCGCGCACGGCGGAGAACCGCTCCAGGTGGCCGACCTGCAGCACGAGGCCGCGGCGGGCTGCCGCCTCGGCCATCTCGTCCGCCTCGGCCAGGGTCGCCGCGATCGGCTTCTCGACCAGCACCGGCCGGCCGGCCCGGAGGGCCGCCAGCGCGGCGGCGGCGTGGGTGCGGGTGGGCGAGGCGACGATCACCGCGTCGCAGGCGGCGATCAGGCCATCGAGGCGATCGAAGGCAGGGCCGCCCGCCTCGGCGGCGACGGCGGCGGCGCGGCCTGCGTCGGGGTCGAAACTGCCGGCATAGACGCTGCGCGGGCCGGCCGCCGCCTTCAGCGCGTGGTAGCGGCCGAACACGCCGGCGCCGACAACCCCCAGCCGCAATCCTGATCGCATTCCCCCCATATACCAGCGCCGGGCGCCGCCGATAGCAGCGGCCTGGTGCCGAGGCGCCCGGACCTTGGGGTCTTGCCTGCCCGGGGCCATTTTGCTCCAGGCTGTTCGGCCCGCGCAAACCGCTGTAGGAACCCCGCCGGCACGCCGGGCCGGCCGGCCGCGCGTGCGCCTGGCGAAGGAGCCGACCCGACTTCGATGAATCCACTTCGATGATGAATCCACTTCCATGATGAATTTCTCGCGCCTCAAGGCCTGGCTGATCATCGGCGTGGTTGCCGCCGGTGCGCTGTTCAGCATCCCGAACCTGATCCCGAAGCACGTCGTGCCCGAGTGGCTGCCGCTGCGCACGGTGAACCTCGGGCTCGACCTGCGCGGCGGGTCGTACCTGCTGATGGAAGTCGACATGAACGCGGTGGTGCGCGAACGGCTGGAAAGCATCACCGATGCGGTGCGCACGCGCATGCGCACCGCCAATCTCGGCTATACCGGGCTTGCCGCCGAACCCGCGCAGCGACGCGTGGTGTTCCGCCTGCGCGATTCCTCGCAGGGGCAGACGGCCGTGGCCGCCTTGCGCGAGCTCGCGCAGTCGGTCAGCACCGGCATGGGCCAGACCTCGCCCGACCTCGAGATCGTGGCCCAGCCCGACGGCCTGGTCAGCCTGACGCTCACCGAGGTGGGCTTGCGCGAGAAGGCGACGCTTGCGGTGCAGCAGTCGATCGAGATCGTGCGCCGGCGCGTCGACCCGGATGGCACGCGCGAGGCCTCGCTGGTGCGCCAGGGGTCCTCGCGCATCCTGCTGACCATCCCGGGGGAACAGAACCCCGATGCGATCAAGCGGCTGGTCGGCACCACCGCGAAGATGACGTTCCACCTGCTGGACGAAAGCGCGAGCCCCGGCCCCGGCGCGGTGCCACCGCCCGGCGTGCAGTTCCTGCGCGGCGAGGGCCGCACCGCCGACCAGATCTATGCGGTGCGCCGCCGGGTCGAGGTCGACGGCGCCAACCTGTCGGATGCCCGGGCCGGCCAGAACCCGCAGACCGGCGAGTGGGTGGTGAACTTCACCTTCGATTCGGTCGGCACCCGCCGCTTCGCCGAGGTCACGCGCGCCAATGTCGGCCGGCCCTTCGCGATCGTGCTCGACGACAAGGTGATCACGGCACCCGTGATCCGCGAGCCGATCACCGGCGGGCGCGGCCAGATCTCCGGCAGTTTCACCGCCGCCTCGGCCAACGAGCTGGCGGTGCTGCTGCGGGCCGGGGCCCTGCCGGCGCCGCTGACCGTGGTCGAGGAGCGCACGGTCGGCCCCGACCTGGGGGCGGACGCGATCCGGGCCGGCCTGATCAGCGTGTTCACCGGCCTTCTGCTGGTGTGCGGCTACATGGTGCTGGCCTATGGCCTGTTCGGCTGGTTCGCCACCATCGCCGTGGTCGCCAACCTGATCATCACCATCGGGTTGCTCAGCCTGCTGCAGGCGACGCTGACCCTGCCCGGCATCGCCGGGCTGCTGCTGTCGGTCGGCATGAGCGTCGATGCCAACATCCTGATCAACGAGCGCGTGCGCGAGGAGGTGAAGAACGGGCGCACGCCGCTGTCGTCACTGGAAGCGGGCTACACCCGGGCGTTCGCCACCATCGTCGATTCCAACCTGACGGTGCTGATCAAGATGACGCTGCTCTATGCGTTCGGCACCGGCCCGATCGCCGGCTTCGCGGTGACGGTCGGGTTCGGGGTGCTGACCAGCATGTTCACCGCCACCATGCTGGTGCGCCTGATTACCGCGCGGTGGTATCGCGCGCACAGGCCCTCGGCGCTGCCGGTCTGAGGGGGAGGGGAAGGCCATGCCACGGCGGCTGTTCGAGAACGGCAAACTCCGCATCGTGCCGGATGGCACGAAGATTCCCTTCATGCGCGGGCGCATCGCCGGCCTCGTCGTCTCGGCGGTGCTGTCGTTCGCCTCGATCGTGCTGTTCTTCCACCCGGGCCTCAACTACGGCATCGACTTCCAGGGCGGCATCGTGATCGAGGTGCGCACCCCGACCGAGGCGGATTTTCCGCGCCTGCGCCAGGTCGTGGCCGAGGCGGATGTGGGCCTGGCGACACTGCAGCAGTTCGGCGGGCCGGACGACGTGCTGATCCGCCTGCCGCGCCAGCCCGGCGACGAGGCGGTGCAGCAGCGCGCCATCGAGCGCGTGCGCGGCACGCTCACGCGCGAGGTCGAGGGCGTGCAGATCAGGCGCGTCGAGGCGGTCGGCGCCTCGGTCTCGGCGGAGCTGTTCCGCGGCGGCATGCTGGCGCTCGGGCTGTCGATGCTGGCGATGCTGGCCTATATCTGGTTCCGCTTCGAATGGGAGTTCGGCATCGGCGCCATCGCGACGCTGGTGCTCGACGTCACCAAGACGATCGGCTTCTACGTGGTCGTCGATTTCCAGTTCAACCTGACCTCGGTCGCGGCGATCCTCACGATCATGGGGTTCTCGATCAACGACAAGGTCGTGGTGTATGACCGCGTGCGCGAGAACCTGCGCAAGTTCAAGACCATGCCGCTGCGCGAGCTGATCGACCTCTCCATCAACGAGACGCTGGCGCGCACCATCGGCACCTCGGTCACGATCTTCCTCGCGGCCCTGCCGCTGGTGCTGTTCGGCGGCGAGGCGCTGCGCGAGTTCAGCGTGGTGACGCTGTTCGGGCTGGTGATCGGCACCTCGAGCTCGATCTTCATCGCCGCACCGATCCTGCTGTTCCTGGGCGAGCACCGGCTGCGCAAGGGTGGCGAACCCGCTGCCGTGCCTGGCCCGCCCGGCAGCAGCCGCCCACGCAAGGCGGGGCCCTGAGCGCAAGGGCGGGTTCCGCGCTCCCGGTCGGGCGCACACTCGCGCGCCGGGCCGAGGCGGTCTGCCTCGTGCTCACCGCCGCCGCCTTCCTCTGGCTCGGCGTGATCTGGCTCCGCATGGCACTCTCGGCGGCACCGCAGGAGATGCGCGAGGCAGCACCGCTCCTGACCACGCTTGCGTTCCTGGCCGGGCACAATCCGTACGCGCTCGCGACGCTGCCGGGACCTGCGAGCCTCTATGGCCCGCTCTATCCGCTGGTCGCGGTGCCGTTCGCGATGCTGCTGGGGCCGGGGCTTGCGGCGATGCGCATCGCCAATGGCGTGGCGATCATCGCGGCGTCGGTGATCCTCTTTCGCCTCTGCCGGCGGCAGGGCGCGGATCGCATCGCGGCTGCGCTGGGCACGGCGCTCGCGCTCGCCGGCTGGCTCTACTGGGTCGGGCCGACGGTGCGCCCGGACGGGCTTGCGCTCGCACTCTGCCTCGGCGGGGTCGCCCTGTTCACCAGGAAGGCGCCGGGCTGGCGGGGTTTCCTGCCCGCGCTCGTGCTGTGGCTGCTGGCGTTCGCTGCGAAACTCTATTTCGTGTTTCCCGCCTTCGTCGCGGCGCTCTGGACGTTCTGCACCGGGCGGGTGCGGCTCGGCATTGCGTTTGCCGCGGCGGCGGCGGCGGGCGTTACCGCCAGCATCGTTCTGCTGGCGCTGCTTTTCCCCGGCTGGCCGGCGGTGGCGCTGGGGTCGAGCCTGGGGGCGACCGTCTATGATGGGGGCCATCTGCTGCGCCAGGCCGCCGACTGGGCGCTGTTCAGCCTGCCGCTGCTGGCCGGGCTTCTTGTGCTGGCCGCCGGCCCATGGCCGCGGCTTCGGTTGAATCTGAGCGACCGGTCATTCCCTGCCTTTGCAGCGTGGTCGGGCCTGGTTGCGCTGGTCGCGAGCCTGGGCGGCCACACCGGCGCGCACATGACCTACTTCTTCCACCTGCTGAGCCCGTTCGCGATCATCGCGCTGGCAGGCGCGGCCGGCACGCGGCCGGCGGTGCGCCGCGCTATTTCGTTCGCATTCCCGGCCGCCATTCTGCTGAACGCGCACTGGTTCCCCTGGCGGATCGGCGCCTTCGCCGAGGCCGAGGCAGGATTCGCCGAGGCAGCGATGCTGATCGAGGCCGCCCGCGCCCCGCTTGCCACCACCGAATTCGCGCCGCTGCTGATCGAAGCGGGCCGGCCCGCGCCCGAGAACGGGCATGCCGAGTATTTCGCGGTGGCGCTGTCGCATCCGCCGCCCGCGCTGCTGGCACCACTTTGGCCGCCGGCCGCGCAACTCGCGCACCGGTTGCGCCGTCTCGAGACGCCGATCAAGGACGGGCTTGCATCCGAGCGTTTCGACCTTGTGCTGACCAACCCGTTCGGGTTCGGCCTGATCCCGCGCCCGCTCCTGGAACGGCACTATCGCAGCGACGGGAGCATCGCCATCACGATGCCGTGGGCGGACCAGCACTGGCAGGCGGAGATCTGGCGCCCGCGCGGCAAGTGATACCAGCGCCACGAATGCGCGCCGCATGCGGGAAGATGCGCGGCCTCGGCACGGCTCAAAGCCTCGTGCCGCGGGAACGAGCGCGGGCGCTATTTCACGCCCGCCGCGACCCGGGCTAGTCTCGCCCGCAACGGGACGCGCCGCAGCCGCGACCGGCCCGCCACGGGATCCCCATCTGCATGCCACGAGATCCGACCCCTTCGCGCCGCATGAACCGACGCCCCGTCAGACTGACCCCGGACGAGCTCGCGCGCGCCATCGCGACCGAAGCCCTGGTCACCCGTTACCAGCCGAAGGTGCGGATGAGCGACCGCATGCCGGTCGGGGTCGAGACGCTGGCACGGCTCAGGCATCCGCGGCTTGGTCTCGTCGGCCCGGAACAGTTCGTGCCGCTTGCCGAATCGGCGGGACTGGCGCCGATGCTGACCGCCGCGGTAACCCGCCGGGCGGTCGCCGACATCGCCGCCCTGCGTGCCGAGGGTGTCGTGCTGACGGTGGCGCTGAACTTCCCGCTGGAAATCCTGGAACTGCCGGAGATCACCGACAACCTGGCCGAGGATGTCGCCGATGGCGGCCTTTCCCCCGAGGACGTGATCGTGGAACTGACCGAATCGCAGGTGCGCGAGGACCTGGCCGGGGTGCGGCGCGTCACCGAGAGCCTGATCGCGCGCGGCTTCGGCGTCAGCCTCGATGATTTCGGGCTGGGCGGGGCGCCGCACCGGCACCTGCATTCGCTGCACTTCACCGAGATGAAGATCGACCAGGGGCTGGTGCAGGGCGCGCTCACCGACGCGACGCTGGCGGTGGCGCTGGATACCGCGGTGACGATCGGGCGGGCGATGCAGCTCACCGTGGTCGCCGAAGGGGTGGAGACGCCGCCGGTGTGGGATATGCTGCGCGGCATGCCGGTTGACCAGGCCCAGGGCTGGCTGGTCGGCCGGCCGATGCTGGCCGAGGAAATCGCCAGCTGGGCGCGCGCCTGGATGGCGCAGTAGCGCCCGCTATCCGAACACTTCCTCGTACAGCCCCAGGATCTCCTCGCGCGTGGGTACGAGCGGGTTGTTCGCCGGGCTGCCCGAGGCAAGCGCCTGGTCGGCCATGGTGGGGGCAAGCGCCCGCCAGCGCGCCGGGTCGATGCCGAATTTCCTGGGCGTCGGCACATCGAGGTCGCGGTTCAGCGAGGCCAGCTCCTCGCTCAGCCGCGCCACCGCCGCCTGGTCGCCTTCGCCGGCCGCCGCGATCGCCATCGCGCGCGCTGCCTCGGCATAGCGGGAGAGCGCGGCGGGCGCGGAGAAGCGCGCGACAGCGGGCAGCAGCATGGCGTTGGACAGGCCGTGCGGCACATGGAAATGCGCGCCGATCGGCCGGCTCATGCCGTGCACCAGCGCGACCGAGCTGGCCGAGAACGCCATGCCGGCCTGCATCGCCCCCAGCATCATCCGTTCGCGCGCCGCCTCGTTCGCGGGTTCGGCGTAGACCGTGCGCAGCGTCGGCGCGATCAGCCCCATCGCTGCCTTGGCCAGCGCATCGGCATGCGGGTTGGCGCGGCGGCTGACGAACGCCTCCAGCGCGTGCGTCAGGCTGTCGATGCCGGTATCGGCGGTGATGCGCGGCGGCACCGACAGCGTCAGTTTCCAGTCAACGATCGCCGCTGCGGGAACGGCACCGAGACCCGCGATCAGCATCTTCTCGTCGCGCGCGGTGTCGGTGATGACGGTGAAGCGCGTCGCCTCGCTGCCGGTGCCGGCGGTGGTGGGAACGGCGATCACCGGCAGCGCCGCGCGGTCGGCGGCAACCGGCACCTTGAAGTCGCGCATGGCGGCACCGGCCGGCCCGGCCGCCAGAATGGTCATCGCCTTGGCGGTGTCGATCGGGCTGCCGCCGCCGAAACCGATCAGGCAGTCATAGGAAGCCGCCGCCATCGCCGCGACGCCCGCGGCAACCACGGTGTCGGTGGGGTCGCTGACGGTGTCGCTGAAGACGCCGCAGGCGAGCTTCGCCGCCCGCAGCGGCTCCAGCAGCTGGCCGACCAGGCCGCTTTTCACCATGAACGGGTCGGTCACCACCAAGGGGTGCGACAGGCCGAGCTTGGCGAGCAGCTCGGCGATCTGGCCGAGCGCACCGCCGCCGATCAGGACCAGCCGGGGCGAGGCGATGGATGCGATCATGCAGGAAAGCCTAGCCCGCCGCGGCGCGCGCCGCATAGAGAGCAAGCCGGCGCGCAGCAGCAGGGGCGGCGGGCGGCGGCATGATGCCCTCGGGCGCGGGCAGCTCCTCGGCCCGATGGCAGGCTGCCTGGTGGCCGCTCTCCAGCAGGCGGAGCGCCGGCGCCGCCTCGCGGCAGCGCGGCACCGCGAACGGGCAGCGCGGGTGGAAATGGCAGCCTTCGGGCGGATCGAGCGGGCTTGGCGGTTCGCCCGGCACCCGCGGCTGCCCCGCCGCGGCCTGGTCTGCCCGCGTCTGTCGCGCACGCGGGTCGGGCAGCGGGATCGCACTCAGCAGTGCGCGCGTGTAGGGATGCAGCGGGCGCGCGAACAGGGCCTGCTTCGGTGCCGTCTCGACGACACGGCCGAGATACATCACCGCCACCCGGTCCGCGACATGGCGCACCACGGCAAGGTCGTGCGCGATGAACAGGTAGGAGAGCCCGAAGCGGTCACGCAACGAGGCCAGCAGGTTCAGCACCTGCGCCTGGATCGAGACGTCGAGCGCGGATACCGGCTCATCGCACACCACCAGCGCGGGGTTCACCGCGAGCGCGCGGGCGATGCCGATGCGCTGGCGCTGCCCGCCCGAGAACTCGTGCGGGTAGCGCTGGGCGTGGTAGGGGGCAAGCCCGACCAGGCCAAGCAGCTCGGCGACCCGGGCGCGCCGCGCCGCGGTATCGCCGATGCCGTGCACCAGCATCGGCTCCTCGAGCGTCGCGCCGACCCGCGCGCGCGGATCGAGGCTGGCATAGGGGTCCTGGAAGATGATCTGCATCCGCCGCCGGAGCGCGCGCAAGGAGGGGCCGGAAAGTGCGGTGATGTCGGCGCCCTCGAAGCGGATGCTGCCGGCGCTTGGCTCGATCAGCCGCAGCACCAGCCGGGCCGTGGTGCTCTTGCCGCAACCGCTCTCGCCGACCAAAGCGAGCGTTTCGCCCTGATCCAGCGTGAACGAGACGCCATCGACCGCGCGCACCTGGCCGATCGTGCGCGCGAGCACGGCGCCGCCACGCACCCTGTAGTGCTTGGCGAGGTTCTCGACCTCAAGCAGCCGCATGGAGTTCGACCGGCGCCAGGTGGCAGGCCACCGCGTGGGTATCGTCGAGCGGCCGCAGCGCCGGTACTTCCGCCCGGCAGCGCTCGGCGGCGAACACGCAGCGCGGGTTGAAGCGGCAGCCCGGCGGCAGCGCGTGCGGCGCCGGCACCCGGCCGGCGATCGCCGGCAGCCGCGCCGCATCCTCGTCGAGGCGCGGGATCGAGGACAGCAGGCCCAGCGTGTAGGGGTGCTGCGGGTCGGCGAACAGGCTGGCGGCCGGCGCCTGCTCGACGATGCGGCCGGCATACATCACCGCGACGTCGTCGGCCATCTCCGCCACCACGCCCAGGTCGTGGGTGATCAGGATGATCGCCATGCCCGATTCCTGCTGCAGCGTCCGCAGCAGGTCGAGGATCTCGGCCTGCACGGTGACATCGAGCGCGGTCGTCGGTTCGTCGGCGATCAGCAGCGACGGCTCGCACGACAGCGCCATCGCGATCATCACGCGCTGGCGCATGCCGCCGGAAAGCTGGTGGGGGTACTCGTGGAAGCGCCGCTCCGGCGCCGGGATGCGGACCCTCCGCAGCGCCTCGATCGCGCGGTCGCGAAGCGCGGCGGCAGGGTGTTCGGTGTGCACGGCCAGCGCCTCGACGATCTGGAAGCCCACCGTGTGCACGGGGTTCAGCGACGTCATCGGCTCCTGGAAGATCATCGCCACCCTGCCGCCGCGCACCTTGCGCATCGCCGAGTGAGGCAGGCCGGCGAGATCGGTGCCGTCGAGCAGCACGCGCCCCGAGGCGATCCTGCCGTTCGGCGGCAGCAGGCGCATCACCGACAGCGACAGCACGCTCTTGCCGCAGCCGCTCTCGCCGACGATGCCGAGCGTGCGGCCGCGCCCGACCGACAGCGACACGCCATCGACCGCGCGCAACGGCCCCGCCGCCGTGCGGAACTCGGTGACCAGGCTCTCGATGCCGAGCAGGGGGGCGGTTCCGCCGGCGCCCTGCCTAGATCGTCGGGAAGGTCGGGGGCGAGATCTTCTCCACCGGCCGGTGCGCCCAGTCGAGCGAGGGCGCGCGGCCGATGATGCGCTTCTGCGCCTCGTCGAGCTGGGCGGCAGCGTCCTCGAAATCGATGGTGAGGCACTTGCCGTCGCGCACCACGCAGCTGCCATCGACATAGACGGCGCGAATCGCGCGATCGCCGGCGGCATAGATCAGGCTGCGCACCGGATCACGCGCCGGCCGCATCATCGGGTGGGTGACGTCGACCAGCACAAGGTCGGCGCGGCAGCCGGGAGCAAGCCGGCCGATATCGTCGCGCTTCAGTGCCCTGGCGCCGCCGATCGTCGCGACCTCGAACAGTTCGGTGCTGGAGACCGTGCGCGGGCTTTCGCCCTGGGTGCGCGCGAGATAGGCGGCAAGCCGCATCTCATCGAGGAAATTGTGCGGATAGGTGTCGGTGCCGAGCCCCATGTTGACGCCCTTGCGCACATAGCGGCCGAGGTTGCGCAGCGTGATCCCCCGCCGGGCGAACACGGTCGGGCAGTGCGCCACCGTGGTGCCGGTCTCGGCCAGCCGGTCGAGGTCGGTCGTGGTGTGCCACAGCGTGCGCGGGTGGTCGTCGAGGAAGATGCCGTGGCCCAGGATGGTGCGGTCCGACAGCACGCCAAGCTGGTCGAGCCAGCCGACCGGGGAGAGGCCGTGCCGGCGGGTGATCTCGTGGAACTCGACCACGCTCTGGGCGGTGTGCAGCTGCCAGGCAAGGCCGCGCTTGCCTGCCTCGTCGTGCGACTCCTTCAGCAGCTGCGGCGTGCAGGTATCGATCTGGGCGGGGCTGACCATGCCGGACAGGCGGCCCGACGGGTGCTGCTTCGCCTTCTCGATCAGCGCCAGCGCCTCGGCCAGCGCCTTCTCGCCTGCCTGCTCGTCCCATTCGTATTCGACGACATGGCCGTTCCGGGTGAACCAGCGGGCGCTTCGGAACATCGGCGCGATGCACACCCGCATGCCGGATTCCGCCAGCAGGTCGAGCCAGCCGGGATGCGCGATCGAGAGGTCTGCGAGCGTCGTCACCCCCGACAGCAGCAGTTCCGCGAGCGCCACCCGCACGCAGCTCGGCACCGCCGCGGCGTCGGAGCGGAAGATCGGCATGAACTCGTAGAGCGAGGAGTTGTAGAGGCCGGGGCTGCCGAGCTCGTCGAGCAGCCC
>JADYYZ010000341.1 GCA_020853405.1 Acetobacteraceae bacterium | reverse complement strand
TGGTCGGCGTGGAAGTGGGTGACGATGATGCGCCCGACGCTTTCCGGCTCGATGCCGGCGGCCGCCAGGTTCGCCCACATCGTGCCGGCGCTCGGCGTCAGCAGCCCGCCGGTGCCGGTATCGAACAGGATGGTCTCGCGCCCGGTCTGCAGCACGGTGAAATTGAACGTGTTGTCGAAATGCGTGGTCGGCAGGAACCGCTCGCGCAGCGCTGCCTCGACCTCGGCTTCCGAGGCGTTGCGCACGAAGCCGCGGCCAGGGTTGGCGCGCCGCGCGGTGCCGTCGTTGATCACGGTGACCACGTAGTCGCCGAGCCGGAAGCGGTAGAAGCCCGGTGCCTGGCCCGGTGCCTGGACCGGTGTCGCCTGTGCGGCGGCGGGCGCCGGCAGCGTGCCGCCCAGCAGCGCCGGGGGAAGGACCAGCGACGGTGCCGCCAGCATGCTGCGACGCGAAAACGCCATGGTGGTGATCTCCCCTGCCGGTGAAGCCGCTGCCACCTTGCCAGGGCCGCAGCAGCTGGCAAGCCCCCGGCTGGCATAAACTCCTGCCGCCGAATCGAAAGAACGGGAGGCAGCACGTGCTCGACAGCAAGCGGCGACGGCGTCTGGAGAAGATCGTCGAGCGCTACCGGATCACCGGCGGCAAGCATTTCCGCCTGGCCGACTTCGACCCCGACGATACCGCCGGCCTCGCGCCCGAGAAGGGGGAAGCGAAGGAACTGCTGGCGGAAGGTGTCGGGCTGCTGGCCGAGGCGCAGGACCGGCTGTTCGCGCAGGACCGCTGGAGCGTGCTCGCCGTGTTCCAGGCGATGGATGCCGCCGGCAAGGACGGCACCATCAAGCACGTGTTCTCCGGGGTGAACCCGCAGGGCTGCCAGGTGCACGCCTTCAAGCAGCCGAGTGCCGAGGATCTCGACCACGACTGGCTGTGGCGGCACTGGAAGGCGCTGCCCGAGCGCGGGCGGATCGGCATTCACAACCGCAGCCATTACGAGGAGGTGCTGGTCACGCGCGTGCATCCCGGCGTGCTCGACAACCAGAAACTGCCGCCCAGCCTGCGCGGCAAGCGGCTGATCGGGGAACGGCTTGCCGACATCGCCGGGTTCGAGCACTACCTGGCCCGCAACGGCATCGTGGTGCTGAAATTCTTCCTGCACGTCTCGAAGAAGGAACAGAAGAAGCGGTTCCTGGAACGCATCGACCAGCCGGCGAAGAACTGGAAGTTCGCCGTCGCCGATGTCGCCGAACGCGCGAAATGGGATGCCTATCAGGATGCCTACCAGGATGCGATCGCGGCCACCGCGGCCGAGCACGCGCCGTGGTTCGTGGTGCCGGCCGACAACAAATGGTTCACCCGGCTGGTGGTGGTGGGCGCGCTGGTGCTGGCGCTCGACGGACTCGAGCTCGGCTATCCGAAACTGGCCGCCGACGCGGCCGCCCGCCTGGCCGAGGCCCGGGCCGCGCTGCTGGGGGAGGAGTAGGCAGCGGTAACGCCCGGGCTGTTGCGCGCCCTGCCCGCCGCGCTAGGCTTCGGTCCGCAACAACCCAACACGAGGGAGGACTCTCCATGCCGATCCGCCGCCGCCACCTGCTGGCCGGGGCCTCCGGGCTGCTTGCCGCACCCGCCCTTGTCGAGAAGGTCGGCGCGCAATCCGCCTTCGACTGGAAGCGCTTCAAGGGTACCGAGCTCGAGGTCAGCCTGACGCTCGGCCCGCGTGCGGAGCTGCTGATGCGCAACCAGAAGGAGTTCGAGGACCTGACCGGCATCAAGGTCGGTTCGGAATCGATCCCCGAACAGCAGCACCGGCAGAAACTGGTGATCGAGTTCACCAGCGGCCGGCCCAGTTTCGACGTCATCACCATCAGCCTGCACGTCAACAAGCGCCAGGTCGGCAAGGCGCGCTGGCTTACCGACCTGCGCCCGATGCTGGCCGATGCCTCGCTGGTCTCGCCCAACCTCGACTTCGCCGACTACTCGGCGGGCGGCATCAGCTATGTCACCCACGCCGATGGCCGGATGGACATGCTGCCGCTGAACATCGACCTGTGGGTGGTCTACTACAACAAGCAGATCTTCCAGGAAGCCGGGCTGGAGTTCCCGAAGACGCTGGACGAGATGCTGGCGACCGCCCGCAAACTGACGGTGCCCGCCAAGCAGCAGTACGGCTTCGTCGCGCGCGGGCTGAAGAACGCCAACATCCCGGTCTGGACCAGCCTGCTGCTCGGCCAGGAACAGGAAACCGTGAGCCCCGACGGCAAGCTGCTGACCGACACGCCCGAGGCGATCTGGGCCGGCGAGATGTACAAGGCCCTGATGCGCGAGACCGCGCCACCCGGCTCGATCGGCTTCAACTGGAACGAATCGCAGACCAGTTTCATGCAGGGGCGGGCGGCGATGTGGCTCGACGGCATCGGCTTCGCGCCGCCGCTGGAAGACCCGCAGCGGTCGCGCATCGTCGGCAAGGTCGGCTACGGCGTGACCCCGGCGGGGCCGAAGGCGCAGCACAGCGCGATGTTCGGCGACGGCATCGGCATCGCCGAAGCCAGCCGCAAGAAGGGGGCGGCGTTCCTCTATCTGCAGTGGGCGACCGGCAAGACCAACATGACACGGCTGCTGCAGACGGGTGCCGGCGTGCCGCCGCGCAAGTCGCCGTTCCAGAACCAGGAGCTGCTGAGCAACAGCCGCTTCGGCCGGGAATGGTTCGCAACCCTCCTGCGCTCGAACGAGATCGCGCGGCCGGGCCTGCCGGTGATCATTCCGGTCACCGAGTTCCGCGACACCTTCGGCATCGCGCTGACCAACACCATCGGCGGCGCCGACGTGGCAACCGAGCTGCGCCGCGCGACCGCCGAGTTCCAGCCGGTGCTGGCGCGGAGCGAGGCGTAACCAGGACAGCGGAGGAATCATGGGGTGCGCCGCGGCGCACCCCGCCGCCCGCACGCGAAGGAAGCACGAGCCATGCCGACCCGTCGCCGCCTGCTGGCCGGAGCCGCCGGCCTGCTGGCCACGCCTGCCATCGTCGAGACCGTGGGCGCACAGTCCGCCTTCGACTGGAAGCGCTTCAAGGGCACCGAGATCGAGGTGACCCTGACGCTCAATCCGCGCGCCGATATCCTCCAGAAGAACCAGAAGGAGTTCGAGGAGCTCACCGGCATCAGGGTGGGCAGCGAACAGATCCCCGAACAGCAGCAGCGCCAGAAGATCGTCATCGAACTCGCCTCCGGCCGCCCGAGTTTCGACGTCACGATGGTCAGCCTGCATGTCACCAAGCGCACGCTTGGCAAGGCGAAGTGGCTGACCGACCTGCGCCCGCTGCTCGCCGACCCGACCCTGACCGCGCCCGACTTCGACTATGCCGATTTCACGCCCGGCGGCCTGAGCTACGTCACGCAGGCGGACGGGCGGATCGACAGCCTGCCGATGTTCATCGACCTGTGGGTGCTGTACTGGAACAAGCAGATCTTCCAGGAAGCCGGCCTCGGGTACCCGAGCTCGATGGACGAAATGCTGGCGACGGCGCGCAAGCTGACGGTGCCGGGCAGGCAGCAGTACGGCTTCGTCGGACGCGGCCTGAAGAACGCCAACATCCCGGTCTGGACCAGCTGGCTGCTGGGCCAGGGGCAGGAGACCGTGAGCCCCGACGGCAAGCTGCTGACCGACACGGCCGAGGCGATCTGGGCCGGCGAACTCTACAAGACGCTGATGCGCGAATGCGCACCACCCGGTTCGATCGGCTTCAACTGGAACGAATCGCAGACCAGTTTCGCGCAAGGCCGGGCGGCGATGTGGCTGGACGGCATCGGCTTCACGCCACCGCTCGAGGATCCCGCGAAAAGCCGCATCGTCGGCAAGGTCGGCTTCGGGGTGACGCCGCCGGGGCCGAAGGCGCAGCATTCGGCGATGTTCGGATCGAGCCTTGGCGTCGCCGCGGCCAGCCGCAAGCAGGGCGCTGCCTACTTCTACTGCCAGTGGGCGACCGGCAAGGCGAACCTGCGGCGGGTGCTGCAGACCGGGTCGGGGGCGCCGCCGCGCCGGTCCCCGTTCCAGGACCCCGCCCTGATGGCCAGCAGCCGGTTCGGCCGCGAATGGTTCGAGACACTGCTGAAATCGAACGAGATCGCGCGGCCCGGCCTGCCCGAGATCATCCCGGTCACCGAGTTCCGCGACACCTTCGGCATCGCGCTCACCAACATGATCGGCGGCGCCGACGTGGCGGCCGAACTGCGCCGCGCCACCAACGAGTTCCGCCCCGTGCTGGAGCGGAGCGAACAGGGGTGAGATTGCAGACGATCCCCGAAACGCGCAGGCGCCGGGCCAGGCTGGAGGGCGGCTATTTCTGGTTCATCGCCCCGGCAGCCCTGGTGGTGTTCGCGGTGATCGTCTTCCCCTGGGTGTTCACGCTGTACATGAGCGTGAATGCCTGGAAACTCGGCGGTGCGCGCGAGTTCGTGGGGCTTGCCAATTTCGCGCGCCTGTTCAGCGACGACCGCTTCGGCTGGTCGGTGCTGCGCACGCTCTACTTCACCGCCCTCGCGGTGGTCGCGCCGGTCGTGCTCGGGGTGGCCGCGGCCGTCGCCTTCAACCGGAAGTTCCCGCTGCGCGGCCTGTTCCGCACCATCTTCATCCTGCCGATGATGGCCACCCCCGTGGCGATCGCGCTGGTCTGGACGATGATGTTCCACCCGCAGCTCGGCGTGCTGAACTGGCTGCTGACCAGCGTCGGCCTGCCGCCCAGCCAGTGGGTCTACAGCGCCGGTTCCGTGATCCCGACGCTGGTGATGGTGGAAACCTGGCACTGGACGCCGCTGGTGATGCTGATCGTGCTGGGCGGGCTGGCCGCGCTGCCGGCCGATCCGTTCGAGGCGGCGAAGATCGACGGTGCCAGCCACTGGCAGGTGTTCCGCCACGTCACCTGGCCGCTGCTGCTGCCCTATGTCGCGGTGGCCGCGATCATCCGCACCATCGA
>JADYYZ010000340.1 GCA_020853405.1 Acetobacteraceae bacterium | reverse complement strand
TACTTACACGCCACCACGCGCACGTCGTAGACCGGGTGCTGCAGCGGGTTCAGCGCCGGCGAGGTCGCGAACATCCAGCCGCGGAAACCGGGGGCGGCGCCCTCGCCCGCCCGCCTGTCCAGCACCGTGATCCAGGCTGCCGCCTCGGCCGGTTCCTCGGGCGGGCGGCGCATGCAGCGCGCAACCGAGATCGACAGCGTGCCGAATTCCGTGCTGCCCCCCACCGGCACCGACACCATGCTGGTGCGCGCGGTCACCTTGTCGAGCAGCGCCAGTTCGGCGGTTCCGGCAGCGATCCAGGCAGGACCGCCAAGCGGGGTCTGCGGCGGCTGCGTCGGCTGGGCCGGCTGGGCACCGGACAGCGGCGCCTGCGCCGGCGGCTGCGCCAGCGCCATCGTGGCCACGACCGCCGCCGCCAGGCTAGCAGCTGCCAGGCTTGTCCAGCCCATCCACCAGCTCGTGCAGCAGTCTGCGGAATGCGGTTTCATCGACGCCCATCAGCAGCGCGTCCTCGAGCGCGTCCTGGGCGATCTGGCGCAGCTCGTCGTAATTCTCGGCCAGCACCTTGATCTTCTCGCGGCACGAGACCGGCTGGCCATCGGCGCCGGGCCAGACCGTTGGGATCGGTGCCGCCATCGTCGCTCAGCCGCCGGGGCGCGTCGGCGCCGCGCCTTGGCCCGTGCTGCCTTGGCCCGTGCTGCCGTGGCCTTCACCGCCCGGCGCGCCGCCAAAGATGAACCGCCCGATCAGCTGCTCGAGATTCATGGCGCTCTGGGTCAGGCGGATGCGCCCCCCTTCCGGGATGATCTTCTCGGACCCGCCCGGCACCAGCGCCACGAACTTGCCGCCAAGCAGGCTCTCGCTCTGGATCTCGGCCGAGGAATCGTCGGGCAGCTTGATCCGGCGGTCGACGCGGAACGTCAGCACCGCCTGGAAGGTGTCGTAATTCAGCGCCTGGGTCTCGACCGTGCCGACCTTGACGCCGGAGATGCGCACATCGGCGCCCTGCGGCAGGCCGTCGATGCGGTCGAAGTCGGCGGTCAGCGTGTAGCCGCCGCCGCTGCTGCGGCCGGAATGGCCGACCGCGTAGAACAGGAACACCGCCGCGGCCAGCACCACGGCAGCGCCGACGGCAATCTCGGCGAAGCTTTTCCGCATGCGACGCTAACGCCGTGCCGCGCCGGTCAGCCCGGTGTCCAGGGTTCATAGTCGCCGGTGGCCGCGGCCCGCCTGCCGCCCCGCAACTGGCTGCCGGCCGGCCGCCAGGCCTCGGGCGTGCCGGTCAGGTTCGCCTGGTGCGGCCTGATCCAGGGCCGGTCCACCGGCGCGAGCGGCGCATCGGTGGTGTAGTGCAGCCAGGCGTGCCATTCGGGCGGCACCTTGCTTGCGTCCGCCGCGCCTTCATAGACCACCCAGCGGCGCCGCCGCGCACCGGCGCGATACCTGCGCTCCTGGAAATAGCGGTTGCCGTAGGCGTCGGTGCCAACCGATTCGCCATTCCGCCAGGTCAGCAACCGGGTCACGAGATTCATCGAAGCGAGCCTTTCACTGCCCGGGCCGAAAATGGCACGCGGCCGCGCGCGGCGCAACGCGCGGGCAGCCACAAGATCGGGTGGCAGGGTTCGCGACGTGCCACAAGATGCGGCTTCCATCCCGGTGCCGGTACGGCCTAGCATGGCGCCATGGAATCCGATGTCCTGAGCTTCGGCGACCGCACGCTGGTGTCGCTGTTCGCCGCCGTTACCGAAGACGGGCTGCGGCCCGGCCCGGTGCTCGACCTCGCGCAAGGGGCGGCGGCGCTGTCGCTTACCGATCTCGGCCCGGCGCTCGCCGCCGCGGGGCTTGCCTATGCCGGCGCGCCGGCAAGGCATGCCGCCTCGACACTCGTCGGGGCGATCGCCGCCTCGTTTGCCGGCCCGGTCAGCCTCGATGCGCCGGACGATGCCTCGGCAGCGCTCGGGGCCGAGGCGTGCGGCATCGCGCCGCTGCCGACGCTGGTGCTCGCGGACGATGCCGGCAGGCGTCTGTCGCGCGTGGTGGCGCTTTCGGTGCCGCCCGAGCTGTTCGCGGCCGCCAGGATCTGGCTGCTGGGGCATGGGGAGCTGCCATCGTGGCTGGCGCTGGCGCCGGCCGACCGGGCGGCCATCACGGCCGCATTGCCGCGCGCCACGTCGCTTGCGCACGCCGCAGCCCTGGCCGGCCGGCTTGCCGCGATTGCCGGCCTCGATCCCGACCGCCGGGCGGAGGCCGATCTTTTCATCTTCGGCGAGCCGCGGCCGCCGCGCTTCCTGCCCGAGGCGACCGCCGCCGCGCTCGTGCCCGGCGCGGATGGTGCGGCGATGGCGGCGATGGCAGGGGCGGTGGCGCCGCACCTCGTTGCCCCGCCGTTCTGCCCAGCGCCGCTGGCGCCGTTGCTGGCGCGCCGGCGGCGGCCCGTTACCGCGCCCGTGCCGCTTTCGCTGTTCCCCGAGCTGGCCGTGCGCCCCGGCCTGCGCGCGGTTTCCTGACCGCGCGGCGGCCGATCGCGCGCCGCCCCCTCTGTTCGGCCGCGGCTATTCGGGCCTAACTGTGCCATCGCCACACACAACGGGAGATCGGCAGATGGCCGGCAAGATCGAGGCACGCCTTGCGGAACTGGGAATCGTGGTGCCGACGCCGCCGACCGCGGTCGCCAACTACATTCCCTTCGTCACGGTCGGCAGACTGGTGTTCGTGGCCGGCCAGGTGCCGTTCGTCGATGGCAGGATCGCCTTCAGCGGCAAGTGCGGCGCGGGTGCGAGCATCGAGCATGCGGTCGCCTCGGCGCGCGCCTGCCTGCTGAACATCCTGGCGCAGCTGAAGGCGGCGGCCGGTGGCGATCTCGACCGCATCGCGCGCCTCGTGCAGCTGCGCGGCTACGTCGCCTGCACGCCCGACTTCACCGACCACCCGAAGGTGATCAACGGCGCCTCCGACCTGGCCGTGCAGATCTTCGGCGACGCCGGGCGGCATGCGCGCGCCGCGGTCGGCGTGCCGAGCCTGCCCGGTGATTCCACGACCGAGATCGAGGCGGTCGCCGAACTGGCCTGAGTGCCGCGATGGACGATGGCGGCGGCCTCACGTTCCAGCTTGCCGCCGGTATCGACGCGTTCGCGGCGGCCGAGTGGGATGGATGTGCCGGCGCCGCCAACCCGTTCGTGCGCCACGGCTTCCTCGCAGCACTCGAGCAGTCGGGAAGTGTCGGTGCGCGCACCGGCTGGCTGGTGCGCCATGCCAGCCTGCGCGACGGCGCGGGCCGGCTCGTTGGCTGCGCGCCGATGTACGTCAAGGCGCATTCGCATGGCGAGTACGTGTTCGACCACGCCTGGGCGAACGCGCTGGCGCGTGCCGGCGGCAGCTACTATCCGAAACTGCTGGTCGCGGTGCCGTTCAGCCCGGTGCCTGGCCCACGCCTTCTGGTGCGCGAGGGCATCGAGCCTGCGCCGCTCCGGCGGGCGATGGCCACGGCGCTCGCCGAATGCAGCGGTGCGCTCGGCTGCTCCTCGGTGCATGTCACGTTCTGCACCGAGGCGGAACAGGATGCCTGCGCCGAGGCGGGATGGCTGCGGCGCATCGGCGTGCAGTTCCACTGGCACAATGCGGGCTATCGCGATTTCCAGGATTTCCTCGACACGCTGTCGAGCCGCAAGCGCAAGGCGATCCGCAAGGAACGCCAGCACGCACGCGAGGGGCTGGAGGTGCGCACGCTGGTCGGCGCCGAGATTTCCGCCCGCCACTGGAAGAAGTTCCACCAGTTCTACCTCGCGACCGTCGATAAGCGCTGGGGGCACGCCTATCTGGCCGAGAAATTCTGGCCGCGCATGGCCGAGGCCGTGGGCGAGGCAGTGGTGCTGATGGTTGCCGAGCGCCGTGGCGAGATGGTTGCCGCGGCGCTGAACCTGCAAGGCAGCGATACGCTGTTCGGCCGCAACTGGGGTGCCGCCATCGACCAGCCGTACCTGCATTTCGAGCTCTGCTACTACATGGCGATCGAGCACGCGATCGCGCACAGTCTGTCACGGGTCGAGGCCGGCGCGCAGGGCGAGCACAAGATCGCGCGCGGCTATCTGCCGGTGAAGACCACTTCCGCCCACCACATCCTGCATCCCGGCCTTGCCGAGGCGGTCGCCGATTTCCTTGCGCGCGAACG
>JADYYZ010000339.1 GCA_020853405.1 Acetobacteraceae bacterium | reverse complement strand
TGGAGGTGGATGTCGGCCGCGTGAGCGTGAAGGCGACCACGACGGAGCGGCTGGGGTTCACCGGGCGGATGGAGGGGATTGCGGCACAGGCGGTGGCGACGGTGCTTTTGCCTGCGTAGAAGATAAGGAAGCACGTTCTTTTTTGAAAAAAAGAACCAAAAAACTTTCATTCACTGGAGTTTGTGGCGCGATGGTGCCGCGCGACGAACAATGAATGAAGTTTTTTTGCTTCTTTTTGTTCACAAAAAGAAGACCTTGCTTGCACTTCCTTCAATCCCGAAACATCAGCGCGGGGTCCACTGATTCGCCACGCACGACGCCGAGGGCGGCGATCACGCTGTCGCGGGTGGCGAGGATTTCGGCGCGGATGTGTTGCTCGGCCGCGTGTTCGTTGCCGGCGCGCACGGCGGCGAGCACCTGGCGCCAGTATGCGATGCTTTCCAGCCGGCGCTCGCGGCTATGGAAATCCAGCGGCTGGGCGCGCCACATCAGGCCCCAGATCGAGCGGTCCACCTGGTCGTTGAGCGCGCGCTCGATATGGCCGGCGCCGCAATGGCGATAGACGCAGCGGGCGGTCTCGCGGATGGCGTGCTGGAAGCGGATGCTGTCCTGCGCCGGCAGTTCCACCAGCGAATCGGCATGGGAGAGGGCGGCTTCCAGCTCGGCGACGGCCGTGGCGCTGGCATCGCCGCGGCGGGTCAGTTGGCGGGCGGCGATGCCAGCCAGGGCGGCGCGGACGTTGAACGCCTCGGCGATCACGCCCAGCGAGATGCCGACCACATAGGCGCCGCGGCGGGGCAGCAGGATGGCCAGGCTGTAGCGCTCCAGCGCGCGCAGTGCCTCGCGCACCGGGCCGCGGCTGACGCCGAAGGCTTCGGCCAGTTCCTGTTCGCGCAGTCTTTCGCCGTCGCGGTACTCGCCGTTGACGATGGCGGCGGCGACGCGATTGGCGATCTGCTCGGGGATGGTCAGCGCATGCGCGCGCCGCCGTCGGTCGGGAGCAGTATCGTCGGGAAGAAGCTCGATTTCTGAGGGCATGGGGCCTTGATGCGGCTTCGTTGCATTGGTTGCTAGCGCCGCGGCGCTGCCCTGGCAAGACGGGATGTTGTCGACAATCGACAATTGACTCACTCCAAGCCGAGTGGTCTAGTTTTGCAAACCGCGCCATAAGGCCGGGACTTCAGGAGGATGCGCCGATGAAGAAATGGATCGCCGGCCTTGCCATGACGTCGCTCGCCGCGTTGACGATGCCTGCGCACGCCCAGAAGCCGGCCACCGGCACGCTGACCATCGGCTTCGGCGCCGAGGCGGTGATGATGGATCCGTCGCGCTCGGCGGCCGGCGTGGACCAGTATTTCTTCGGCCAGATGATCGAGCAGCTGGTCCGCACGGATCCCACGCTCAAGATCGTCAACTGGCTGGCGGAAAGCTGGTCGATCTCCCAGGACGGCGACAAGCCGGTGATCACCGTGAAATTGCGGCCAGGGGTGAAGTTCCACAACGGCGACCCGCTGACCTCGGAGGATTTCGAGTTCGCCTATGAGCGGCAGCGCGACCCGAAGATCTCCAAATGGTCGCATCTGCTGGCCGCCGTGGAGAAGTTCGAGATCGTCGATACGCTCACCTTCCGCGTCCACTTCAAGGAGGGCGACGGCTCCTTCACCTCGGGCAACCTGATCCTGTGGGCGCTGCCGAAGCACTACATGCAGAAGGTCGGCGACGAGGAATTCGCCCGCGCACCGGTGGGCACCGGGCCGTGGAAATTCGTCTCGCGCACCATCAAGGAGGAGCTGCGGCTGGAGGCGTTCGACGACTACTGGAACAAGGAACACCGGCCGACGGTGAAGAACCTGATCATCAAGATCATTCCCGAGGACCTCACCCGGGTTGCCGCGTTCAAGACCGGCGCGATCGACTGGATCGACGCGGTGCCGCCGGCGATGACGGAGGAATTCAAGAAGATGGCGGGGGTGCAGACCGGCAGCTTCGTCTCGCCCAATAACATGTACATCTCGATGGACGCGGTGGACAAGAACTCCAAGTTCCATGACGTCAGGGTGCGCCAGGCGCTGGCGCATGCCATCGATGTCGATGCCATCATCAAGAAGGTGCTGTTCGGCCAGGGCGAGCGCTACGTCGAGGTCGGCCGTGGCAGCCTGGGCTACGACCCCGGCCTGAAGCCCTATACCTACGACCCCAAGCTGTCGCGCGAGCTGTTGCGCCAGGCGGGGTATCCGAATGGTTTCGACATTCCCTGCTACAACCTGACCACCCCGCGCGAGCCGTACCAGAAGGAGGTCGGCGAGGCCTACTTTGCCTATGCCACCTCGGTCGGCATACGCTGCAAGGTGCAGGGCCAGGAATACGGCACCTGGATCACCTTCGGCCGGCGTGACCGGCAGGGGCATATGGACGGGCTGTACAGCAACATGTGGGGCCACGGCCTGCCGGGCGATCCCGGAACGCCGTGGGCCGGGCATGTGCACACCTATGTTCCCGGCAAGGGCTGGGGCGTGACCTCGGTGCACAGCGATCCCGAGTTGGACGCGATGATCGAGGAGTTGAAGCGCACCATGGACCTGGACGCGCGGGCCGCGCTGATCCGCAAGATCGCGCGGGTGAAGCACGAGCGGGTGGCCGGCGGGCTGACCACCTATCGCCCGGTGGTGACCTTCGCCTGGCGCGACAAGGTGACGTTCAAGCCCTGGCCGGCCCCCGGCTTCTGGCGCAGCATGCAGGAGATCGGCCTGAAGCAGTAGCCGGGCCGCCGGCGCCATGGGGCGGTTTCTGGGTCAGCGGCTGTGGCAGGGTGCGATCAGCATCCTGGGGGCCAGCATCATCATCTTCCTGATCTCCCGCCTGTCGGGCGATCCGGTGCTGATGCTGCTGCCCAACGATGCCACCCAGGCGATGATCGAGGAGACGCGGCGCGCCTATGGCCTGGACCAGCCGCTGTACGTGCAGTACGGCATCTGGGCGCAGAAGGCGCTGGCCGGGGATTTCGGCCGCTCCTACCGCTGGGAGACGCCGGCGCTGCAACTGATCCTGGAACGGTTGCCGGCGACCATCGAGCTGGCGGTGTTCGGCCTGTTGTTCAGCGTGGCGGTTGCCGTGCCGATCGGCGTGATGTCCGCGGTGCATCGCGGCGGCTGGATCGACCGGGTGGGCCGGGTGTTCGCCATGCTGGGACAGGCGATGCCGGCGTTCTGGGTGGGGCTGCTGCTGATCATGTTCTTCGCCATCAGGCTCGACTGGCTGCCCGCCTTCGGCCGTGGCACGCCGGCGCATATCGTGCTGCCGGCGATCTCGCTGGGCTGGTATCCGGTGGCCGCCCAGACCCGCATCGTGCGCTCGGCGATGCTGGACGTGCTGGACAGCGACCATGTGCGGCTGAGCCGTGCGCTGGGCACGCCGGAGCGGCTGATCGTGTGGAAATACGCGCTGCGCAACGCCGCGGTGCCGCTGTTGACCATGCTGGGCGTGTATTTCGCCGCGATGCTGGGCGGTGCCTTCGTGGTGGAGACGATCTTCGCCTGGCCCGGCGTGGGGCGCACGGTGGTGGAGGCGGTGTACAGCCGCGACTTCCCGGTGGTGCAGGCCGGCGTGCTGTTCACCTCGATCCTGTTCGTGCTGTCCAACCTGCTGGTCGATCTGTCGTACGGCCTGGTCGATCCGAGGATCCGCGATGCGCGCTGAGTTTCTTCCGGCGTGGCTGCGCGGCCTGCCGTGGCTGCCGATCGTCGTGCTGGGCGCGGTCGGCGTCTTTGCCATCGGCGGCGACTGGCTGCTGCCGCTCGATCCGAACGAGCTCGACCTGGGTGCCGCCTTCAAGCCGCCCTCCTGGCAGGCCGGCGGATCGGCGCTGCATCTGCTGGGGGCGGATAATCTCGGCCGCGATATTCTCAGCCGCATCATGGCCGGCTGCCGGGTTTCGGTGATCGTGGCGTTCTACGCCATCCTGTTCAGCGGCAGCATCGGCGCGCTGGCGGGCATGATCGCCGGATATTTCGGCGGGCGGGTGGATGTGGTGCTGATGCGGCTGATCGAGATCCAGCAATCCGTGCCGGCGATCGCGCTCGCCCTGATCCTGGCCGCAGCGCTGGAGCCGGGGCTGTCCACCGTGGTGGTGGTGATCGTGCTGACCTACTGGGCGTGGTACGCGCGCATCATCCGCGGCGAGATCATGGCGCTGAAAGGCCGCGACTACATCGCCTTCGCCAGGGTCGCCGGCGTGTCCACCCCGGTGATCTTCGCCCGCCACCTGCTGCCCAACATATTCAACACGCTGGTGGTGCTTGGCACGCTTCAGGTCGGCCAGGTGATCCTGTTCGAGGCATCGCTGTCCTTCCTGGGCCTGGGCATCCAGCAGCCCGACATCTCCTGGGGGCTGATGCTGTCCGATGCGCGGCAGTACATGACCAATGCCTGGTGGCTGATCACCATGCCGGGGCTGGCGATCATGCTGACCTGCCTGTCGGCCAACGTGTTCGGCGACTGGCTGCGCGACCGGCTGGACCCGCAGCTGAGGCAGTTGTGATGCTGCTCGCGGTCGAGAACCTGCAAACCCACCTGCACCTCAAGCGCGGCGTGCTGCGCGCGGTGGACGGCATCAGCCTGGAGGTTGACGAGGGCGAGACGCTGGGGCTGGTGGGCGAGAGCGGCTCGGGCAAGACGCTGACCGGGCTTTCGCTGCTGCGGCTGCTGCCGATGGGGTCCGGGCGGATTGTCGGCGGGTCGGTGAAGCTGGATGGCCAGGAACTGACGACGCTGTCGGAACGGGAGATGGCGCGCGATATCCGTGGCCGGCGGATCGCGATGATCATGCAGGACCCGATGACCTCGCTGAACCCGGTATTCTCGATCGGCGACCAGGTGGGCAATCCGCTGCGCAACCACGACATCGCCCGCGGGGCGGCGCTGCGGAGTTCGGTGGTCGATGTGCTGACCCGGGTGCGTATCCCCTCGCCGGACAAGCGGCTGGGCGACTACCCGCATCAGTTCTCCGGCGGGCAGCGCCAGCGCGTGGTCGCCGCCATGGCGATCGGCTGCACGCCGCGGCTGCTGGTGGCCGACGAGCCCACGACCGCGCTGGACGTGACCATCCAGGTGCAGATCATTTCCCTCCTGCGTCAGATCCAGGCGGATACCGGGGCGGGGATCATCCTGATCACCCACGACCTCGGCGTGGCGGCCAGCCTGTGCCGGCGCATCGCGGTGATGTATGCCGGGCAGATCGTCGAGACCGGGCCGGTGCGCCGGATCTACCGCGCACCCGCCCACCCCTATACCCAGGCGCTGCTGGCCGCGATCCCGCGGCTGGGTGAGAAGCGCACGCGGTTGCAGGCGATTCCCGGCCAGCCGCCCAGCCTGATCGACCCGCCCGGCGGCTGCCGCTTCGCCGAACGCTGCCCAGTGCGCATGGACAAGTGCGCCGAGGCCCCGCCCACCATCGACCTCGCCGACGGCCACAGCGCCGCGTGCTGGAAGCTTGCGTGATGCTGGTGCTGGATGGTGTCACCAAGCATTACCGCACCAAGCGCGGCGTGGTGCGGGCGGTGGAGGGGGTTTCCTTCACGGTTCGGCCGAAGACCACCCTGGCGCTGGTGGGCGAAAGCGGCTGCGGCAAGACCACAATCGCCAAGCTGATCCTGCAACTGGAGCGCCCGACCGGCGGCACCATCCGCTTCGAGGGCGCCGATGTCGCAGCGATGAACGCCGCAGCGCTGAAGGCCTATC
>JADYYZ010000338.1 GCA_020853405.1 Acetobacteraceae bacterium | reverse complement strand
CGACCGCGCTCGATGCCACCGTGCAGGCCGGGCTGCTCGACCTGCTGCGCGGCCTGCGGCGCGAGCTCGGCATGGCGGTGATGCTGATCACGCACGACCTTGGCGTGGTCAGCGACTTCGCCGAGCGGGTGGTCGTGATGTATGCCGGGCGCACGGTGGAACGGGGCTCCGCGGCGCGGCTGTTCGCGGCACCCAGGCACCCCTATACGCGGGCGCTGCTGGCGGCGATCCCGCGCATGCACGGCCCGATCGCGCCGCTGCCGGCGATTCCCGGGGCGGTGCCGCTGCCGCACGCGATGCCGCCCGGCTGCCGCTTCGCGCCGCGCTGTGCGTTCGCCACCGCGGCCTGCGCCGTGCAGCCGCCCGAGATCACGGTGGCGCCCGGCCACCAGGTCGCCTGCGTGCTGTACGCATGATCGACGCTGCCGGCCTTGCCAAGACCTTCGCGGGCGGCGTGCGCGCCGTCGATGGCGTGAGCCTTGGCATCGGCGAGGGGGAAACGCTGGGCCTGGTCGGCGAAAGCGGCTGCGGCAAATCGACGCTGGCGCGCCTGCTGCTGCGGCTGATCGAGCCGGACGAGGGAACGATCCAGGTGCGCGGCCAGGACTTCATGGCGCGATCCGGGCGCGCGCTGCGGGCCGCGCGGCGTGACCTCGCGATCGTGTTCCAGGACCCGTTCGGCTCGCTCAATCCGCGGATGTCGGTCGCGCGGCTGCTGGCTGAGCCGCTTGTTGTGCACGGCATCGGCACGGCCGGCGAGCGCGCCGCGCGGGTGCGCGAGCTGCTCGGCCTGGTCGGCCTGGCGCCCGAGCACGAGAACCGCTACCCGCACGAGTTCAGCGGCGGCCAGCGCCAACGCATCGCGATCGCGCGCGCCCTGGCGCCGGGGCCGAAATTCCTGGTGTGCGACGAGCCGACCAGCGCGCTCGACGTTTCCATCCAGGCGCAGGTGCTGAACCTGCTGTCGGACCTGCAGGCGCGCTTCGGGCTTTCCATGCTTTTCGTCAGCCACAATCTGGGCGCGGTGCGGCAGATGGCGGGCCGCGTCGCCGTGATGTATCTCGGCCGCATCGTCGAGGAGGCCGGGCGCGATGAGCTGTTCGCCGAACCGCTGCATCCCTATACCGGCGCGCTGCTTTCCGCGGTGCCCGAGCCGGGTGTCAGCACCACGCGCGTCGTGCTGAAGGGCGACGTGCCCAACCCGGCCGACCCGCCCAGCGGCTGCCGCTTCCGTACCCGCTGCCCGCGCGCGCAGGCGCGCTGCGCCGCGGAAGCGCCGGTGCTGACCGGCATCGGCACCGGCCGCCGGGTCGCCTGTCATTTTCCGGGGCCGTTGTAGCAGCACTGCTGACGGCATGCGCGCATCGCGCCAGGCCGATTCACGCAAAAGTGTTGTCAGTTCGAAACAACCGAAACGGCAGGGACACAGCAGCGAAATCCACGGCTACTACGCTGATCGCGCCGCGCAGCCGCCGTTGCGCCCGATCAGGGAGATCGCACGATGACCGACGTTCCACTCTATCCCTACGGCCAGCCGAGCTTCATCGATACCGGCACCAGCATGACCAACACCGGCGACGGTGCCGACCTGCTCGGCTGGTATCAGGCCAGACTCGGCGGTCCGCTCACCTGGATTTACACCGGCAGCGGCTTTCCGTCGGCCACCGACTCCCTCGAACTGATCGGCCTCGGCGGTGACGACATCCTGAACGGTCGCGGCGGCAACGATTGGTTCCGACCGGGAATGGGAGACGACAATGTGGAGGGGGATTGGACAGGCGCCGGGCACGACATCGTGCTGTACGACGATGCCTCGGTTCAGGGTGTCGATGTCGATCTGCGCATCACGGTTTCGCAGAACACCATCGGCAGCGGCTGGGACGAGCTCGACCACATCGAAAGCGTGTCGGGTTCACCGTACCACGATGCGATCCACGGCAACGGCGCGGGCAACTACCTGTATGGCCAGGCCGGTGACGATTTCCTGTACGGCGAAGGTGGCGACGATGTGCTGGAAGGCGGTGGCGGCGGCGACGTACTGGAAGGCGGCGACGGCAACGACATCATCTGGGGGAGCTACTATTACGACGCCGGCGCGCTTGATGCTGCGAGCTACGCGGGCGCCTCGGCGGGCGTCACCGTCAGCCTGCTGATCGCAGGGCCACAGAATACCGGCGGTGCCGGCACCGACACGATCTTCGAGATCGACAATCTGATCGGCAGCGCCTTCGCCGACTTCATGTGGGGCGATGGCGATGCCAACACGATCGAAGGCGGCGACGGCGACGACGAACTGCAGGGCGAAGGCGGCGACGATCTGCTGCGCGGCGGCATCGGCAGCGACTTCCTGGACGGTGATTCGGGCAGCGACACGATCCTGTATGACCTGTCGGGTGCGGTGAACGTCAACCTCACGGCCAACATCGCCACGACCAACCAGGGCACCGACACGCTGGAGCAGATAGAGAACGTCCTCGGCAGCGACTACAACGACACGATCACAGGCAATGATTCCGTCAACACGCTGGATGCCGGCGATGGCGACGACATCCTTCGCGGCGGGCTGGGCGCCGACGCCCTGATCGGCGGCAGCGGGCGCGATACCGCCAGCTATTTCGAGGCGACCGGTTCGGTCACGGTGAACCTGTCGGCGGGCGTCGCCTCGGGTGCCGCGGGCAGCGACACGCTCTCCTCGATCGAGGTCGCGGTCGGCTCCAACGGGTTTGGCGACACGCTGACCGGTTCGCCGATCAGCGACGAGCTCCAGGGCTGGGGCGGCAACGACACGCTGTTCGCGAGCGGCGGCAATGATACGTTGAATGGCGGAGCAGGGACCGACACGGCCGACTATGACGGGTTGAGCAACGGCATCGTCGCTGACCTGGTGGCGGGCACCGCCAACAAGGGACAGTTCGGCATCGACACCTTGATCTCCGTCGAGAACCTCTCCGGCACGGAACTTGACGACACCATCGGCGGCACCGGGTCGGCAAACACGCTTCGCGGCGAGGGCGGCAATGACTACCTGACCGGCGGTGCTGGCAACGACACGTTGCATGGCGGGTCCGGCATCGACCGCGCGATCTATGCGACCGCCACCTCCGGCGTTGTCGTGAATCTGGCCACCGGTTCGGCAACGGGCGGCGCCGGCACCGACACGCTTCAGTTCATCGAGCACGT
>JADYYZ010000337.1 GCA_020853405.1 Acetobacteraceae bacterium | reverse complement strand
GCGGGCGTGGCGGTGCGGGCGAAGGTGCGCGGGCAGTTCAGCACGGTCACGTCGCGCGCCTTCAGCAGCGCCAGATCGGCGGCATCGCAGTGGATGCAGTGTGCGGCCAGCAGCCGGCGATCGAGCAGCCCCGCCCGATCGAGATACTGTGCCGGCGTGCAGCCATGGCGCCGGCGACAGATCGCCACCTCCTCCGCGCTCTGTGCCAGATGGATGGTCACCAGCGCACCCGTGGCATCGGCCCGCGCGCGCACCGCGCGCAAAAGGTCCGGGCCGCAGGTGTCGGTCGCGTGCGGGCTTAGGGTGACGCGGATCCGACCCTGGGCCGCCCCGTTCCACCGCTGGAACAGGGAATCCCACGCCGCCAGGTCGGCAGCACCATCATCGGTACCGCCGCCATATGTCATGGCGCCGTCGGCGCCCATCACCGGGTCTGCGGTGGAGAAGACATAGGGCGCACCATAGAAGCGCAATCCCAGCTGCTCGGCCGCGTCGAACATTTCCGCAATGCCGTTGCGGAACGGCTCCATCAGGGTGGTTGCCCCGCCGAGCATGACCTGCAGCAGCCCAAGGCGCGCCACCGCCAGGCGCTCTGCTGGACCAAGGTACTCCATTGCCAGCAGCGACAGCGGCATCAGCAGCCGATAGACGAGGCCGGCTTCGCCCCCGGCCGCGCCGTCTTCGGTGCGGTTGCGCACCACCATCTCGCTGAAGCAGTGGTTGTGCAGGTTGAGCAGGCCCGGCAGCACCAGCCGGCCGGGGGCATCGAGCACGCGATCGGCGGGTGGGCGCTGCTGGTCGATGCCGGCGATGATTCCATCCTCGATCAGCACCCAGCGATCTTCCACGAGCGCGCCATCCACCCAGACCCAGCTGCCGAACACGGCGAGGCGGTCGATCATGCGCGGCCTTTCACGGGCGGGCGGCACCTTCGGGCGAGGACCAGGGGAAGAAGATGCGCTCCACCAGTACCACCAGCTGGAACAACACGATGCCGAGCGCCGACAGGATCAGCAGCGCCCCGAACGCAAGCGGCGTGCGGAAGAAGGCGGTGGCCGAGGTGATCTGATAACCCAGGCCCCGGTCGGCGGCGACGAATTCACCGACCACCGCGCCGACCACGGCGAACGTCATGGCAAGCTTGAGGCCGCTGAACACGAACGGCACGGCGAAGGGCAGGCGCACCAGCACCAGCTCCTGCCAGCGCGTGGCGCGCAGGCTGCGCGACAGTTCGATCAGTTCGGGCGGCACGGCCAGCAGGCCGGTGGCGACCGACAGTACCAGCGGAAAGAAGGCGACCAGGAATGTCACCACCACGCGCGAGACTTCGCCGGCGCCCAACGCTACCACCAGGATCGGCGCCAGCGCCACCTTAGGAATCGATTGCGTCAGCACCAGCAGCGGGTAGATCGCGTTGGCAAGCCAGGGCGAGGCTGTGATCGCGACCGCCAGCGGCAGGCTGACCAGGATCGAGACCAGGAAGCCAAGCAGGATGGTACGCAGCGTCGCCAGCGTGTGGCTCAGCATCACCGGGCCGGCATCGATGGTTTCGCGCCAGATCGCCGATGGCGCGGGCAGCAGGAAGTCGGGCACGGCGAAGGCGCGGCAGCCGATCTCCCACAACGCCAGCAGCAGGGTAACGCTGAGCATCGGCAATGCGGCGGCCCGCAGCAGGCTGCGCGACAGCCGCGACAGCCGCGCCGCGATGGCGGGTCCGGCCGCAGTCGGGCGGGTGGGTACGGCTTCGTTCGCCGGCGCTGACGGTCCGCTCACGCTGCCGCCCGCACGGCGGGGCGGCGGAAGATCAGGCGGCGGATGCGCTCGGCCACGCTGTCGTACTCGGGGGTGGAGACCTGGCGGAAGTCGCGCGGGCGCGACAGCGGCACCGTGACCAGGTCGGCGATGCGACCGGGCCGCGGTGTCATCACCACCACGCGGTCGGCCAGGATCACCGCCTCGGCGATCGAATGCGTCACGAACACCACGGTCGCCGGCCGCGCGGCCAGCAGCCGGAGCAGTTCCAGCGCCATCTCCTCGCGCGTCAAGGCATCCAGCGCGCCGAACGGTTCGTCCATCAGCAGGATCGCTGGCTCATGCACCAGCGCACGGCAGATCGCCGCGCGCTGCTGCATGCCGCCGGAGAGCTCCCTCGGCTTGCGATGCTCGAATCCGGCAAGCCCCGCCATCGCCAGGAGCGCCCGCGCCCGCGCGATGCCCGCCGCGTCGCGCCTGCCCAGCAGGCGCAGCGGGAACAGCACGTTCGACAGGATGTCGGCCCATGGCAGCAATGTTGGTGCCTGGAACACGATGCCGACATCGGTGCGCGGCTGCCGCACCGGTTCGCCGCCAATGCTGACCTGGCCGGCGCTCGGCGCAATCAGGCCCGCGATCAGGCGCAGCAAGGTCGACTTGCCGCAGCCCGAAGGCCCGACGATCGCCACGAATTCGCCCGCCTCGATCTCCAGCGACGCTTCGCCCAGTGCCTCGACCGTATCGCCGTCCGCGGTGGTGAAGGACTTGCCGACCGCGTCCAGCCGGATCATCGCGGCGGCAGCAACGAGGTATCGATGAACTGCGTCACGTCGATTTCGGCTGGCAGTTCCTGGGCCATCGCCACCACGCGATAGGTCTCGCGCAGCCGGTCGGGGTCGAAGCGCCCGAAACCGGCCTGCTCGGTCGCCTCGTTGAACATGTAGCGGTTCATGATGCGCATGCTGCCCATCGCGTCATCCACCGCGACATCGGGGTGACGCCGGTTGTGCAGCCTCGCCGTCTCCTCGACATTGTCCTTGGCCCACAGGTAGCTGCGCGACAGCGCGGCCAGGAAGCGGCGCACCAGATCGGGGTTGGTGCGGATCGTCTCCTCGGTTGCGAACCAGCAGTAGCTGTAGATCTTGAACCCGTAATCGGCGAAGGGAATGACGCGAATGCGCTGGCCCACGCGCTCGGCCTGCTTGTTCTGGTAGTATTCGTGGGTGGCGAACAGCGGGGCGCCATCGACACGGCGCGAGATCAGCATCGGCGCCATCGCCGCGCTGTCCACCGTCACCCAGCGGACGCTGGCAGGGTCAAGCCCGCTCATGCGCGCGACCAGCGGGAAATAGAGGTAGTGGCTGTTGCCCGGCGTGGTCGCCAGCGTCTTGCCGGCGAGGTCGCGGAACGACGTGATGCCGCTGCTTTCCAGCACGAACAGGCTGTGCGGCGACATCGTATGCTGGGCCATGATGCAGCGTACCGGCGCGTTCTCGCGCACGCGCGCCGCGATCACCGCGCTGATGTCGCCATCGCCGAACGGCGAGGCACCGGCGGCCACCCGCTTTACCGCATCGCCCGATCCGCGCCCGGTGCTGTAGGTAAGGTCGATGCCGACCTCGCGGAAGTACCCCTTTTCCAGCCCGGCCGAGACCGGCGCATATTCGCCGGTGGGAATCCAGCTGTACTGGTAGTGCACGCGGTCCAGTGCGCGGGCGGCGCCCGGCACCAGCAGAACGGCGAGCGCCAGGGCAAAGATATGCAGCATGGGTCGATCCCTCCCGCTGAAGAAGGCGGCTGCCGAGCGTCCGTGGCTCTCTCTCTTCCCGGCGGAACAGGACGCTATGGCACGCCGAAATGTCAAGCTGGCGCTCTGCCCTCGCCATCATCTGCCGTGATGGCGGCGATCGGCGCCATCTGCTGGATATTCGCAACCGGTTCCG
>JADYYZ010000336.1 GCA_020853405.1 Acetobacteraceae bacterium | reverse complement strand
GGGGCACGTCGCCGAGCGCCAGCCGTGCCGCCATGTCCTCGATCTGCGCCAGCACCCGGCCGCGGTCATGGCCATGGATCATGCAGAACAGGTTGTACGGCCAGAGCGGCGGCCGGCGCGGCCGGCGCTAACACAGGGTCACGCCGGGCTCGCCGGCCAGCCTCGCCGCCACACCTGCCACCAGGTTGTCCGCGATGTCCCACACCACCATTGCGTTGGCGACGTATCCCAGCGCGCGGTGGCGCACCACCACGCCGAAGCGCGCGATCACTCCGGCCTCGATCAGGGCGGCAAGCCGCGTTCGCACGGCGTCTTCCCCCTGCCCCAGCGCCGCCGCCACCGCGCGGTACGGCTCCGCCACCAAGGGCAGCCCGGCGCCGACGAGTTCCAGCAGCCGGTGGTCATCGGCGGTCAGTTCCATCGCAGCGGGAACCCCAGGTCGATGTGGAACGCCTCGACCAGCGGCAGGTCGAGCGGCACGATCCCGGACTCGCGGCCGATGTCGTCCAGCGCCGCCTGCACTGCGGCGGCATCGGTGGCGGTCACCACGAACCACAGGTTGAAGGCGTGCTCGCGGGAATAGTTGTGGTTCACCGCCGGATGGCGGCTGACGATGGCGGCGACCTCATCCAGCCGCGCTTCCGGCACGCACATCGCCGCCAGCGTGCTGGCCCCGGCACGACGCGGCGCGATCACCGCGCCCACCCGGCCCACCATCCCGGCCGCGCGCAGCCGCGTCAGCCGGGCAATCACCTCGGCCTCCGATATGCCCAGGCAGTCCCCCAGCACCGCGAAGGGGCGCGACTGAAGCGGGAATCCCCTTTGGAACCGGTCGAGCAACGCCCGGTCCAGCGCGTCGGTGCCGGGTTCGTCGGCCGGCGGCGGCACCATGTCCATGCCCTAGCGGCCCATCGTATGGGCGCGCGCGGCCATGAAGATGCCGCTCGGGCTTTGCGACGGCAATTCGGCGAGGATCGCGAAGGTTCGGCTGTCGTAAACGACCACCTTGCCGGAGTCGCGCGCCGACACCCACATCTGCTCGCCGCGCGGGGAGAACTCCATGTGCAGCACCGCCTTGCCCGGCTGCAGGTCGCGCATCGGCGCCAGCGTGAGCATGTCGATCACCTGCACCGTGCCGCTGTCGGGCAGCGCGAAGTTGACCCAGGCCTGCCGCCCGTCGGGCCGCACGACGATGAACACCGGCTGGCCCCGCACCGGGATCCGCTTGACCTCGCGCCACTGCGCCGTGTCGATCACCAGCACCTCATGCCGGCCCACCGCGGGCACCAGCAGCAAGCCGCCGGCGCGGCCCCAGCCGGCCAGATGGGGCATCTTGTAGACCGGCAGCGGCTCCTCCCCGCGGCCGTAGCCGTCAAGGATGCGGCGCACCCCGGCATCGGGATTCCACAGGTCGAGCAAGGCCAGCCCGTCCTCGCCGAACAGCCCGGCGATGTAGAAGCGGCCGTCGGAGGTGATGTTGCCATCGTATGGCAGCCGGCCGATGCCGGGATACTTGCGCACAAGCGGCGCGGCCGGGTCGGCACAGTCGATCAGCCAGATCTCGCCGGCATCGTACAGTGCGACGACGAAGCGGCGGCCGGGGGCCGAGACCAGGCCGACCACCTTGGACCGCATCGCCCCGCCGGCGGTCAGCGCCGGGATATCGGCCAGCGGCGCCAGCGAGCCGGTGGCGAACAGCTTGACGCCGCCCGGGGCGTAGTTGCCGACCGCGACGATGGTGCCGTCGTCAGAGATGGCACCGCCGATGGAATTGCCCGCCTGCACCACCCGCGCCACCACCTCGCCGGCCAGCAGGTCGATCTTGCTGAGCCCGCCGTCGCGGCCAAAGACGAAGGCGTGGCGCGCGTCGCGGGAAAATACCGCGGTGGCGTGCGACAGGTCGCCGAGCCCGGCCACCCGCGACACCACCTGCCGCGCCGTGGTGTCGACGATCTGCACCGTGCCGCTCGCGCGTTCGACCACCAGCGCCAGGTCGCCGGTGCCGCGCGGCGGCGCCGCGGCCACGCCCAGCAGGGCCAGCCCCAGCACCGTGGCTTTCGCGCCGGTGCCGAGCAGCCGGCGGCGCGAAACGGTCGATCCGCGATCACTGCTGCTCATGACCGACATCCCCCGCGCGCAGGCGCATCACCAGCCACTGCGCTTCGTCCGGCGCAATGGCGAAACGCCAGGGCGGCATCGGCGTGCCAGGCCGGCCGTGCAGGATCGTGGCAACCAGCACCTCATCGCTGCGCGGCTGGAGCATCGATGGCGTCAGCGCGGGCCCAAGCCCGCCGCGCAAGGTCAGGCCGTGGCAGGACCCGCAATCCTGGCGCAGCAGATGCAGCAACTCGTCCTGCCGCGCGCCCGGTGGACCATCCTGGCCCGCCGCGGCACCGCAGGAGAGGGCCAGCATTGCCAGCGCCTCAGCCGCCCGCCGCCAGCGCATTCGCAACCAACGCATTTTCCCACCCACCGCCAGGGATACTCGCCGGGATCGCGCCTTCCGGCACGCCCGCCAGGGCGACAACCCGACCGATCACCATCAGGACCGGCGACTGCAACCCGGCCATGGCGATGCGCGCGGCGATATCGCGCAACGGGCCGCGGCAGTCACGGCGTGCCGCCGTGGTACCGTTGGCGATCGCAACCGCCGGGGTTTCCGCCGGCAGCCCATGGCGGATCAGGTTCGCGGCGATTTCCGCGGCGTTCGACAGCCCCATGTAGATCACCAGCGTGGTGTCCGGGTCGGCCAGGCTCGCCCAGTTGAGGTCGAGCGGCCCGTCGCCACGGCAGTGCCCGGTGACGAACCGCACGCCGCTGGCAACGCCGCGATGGGTGAGCGGAATGCCAAGCTCGGCCGTGCAGCCCGAGGCCGAGGTGATGCCCGGCACCACCTCCACCGCGACGCCATGCGCCACGAGATATGCCGCCTCCTCGCTGCCGCGGCCGAAGATGAACGGATCTCCGCCCTTCAGCCGCACCACCCGCTTGCCCGCCCGCGCGAGGTGCAGCAGCAGGGCATTGATGTCTTCTTGCGCCATCTGGTGGCGCCCCGCTTCCTTGCCGGCGGAGACACGGTGAACACCGGGCGGAACCAGCGCCATCACGCCGGGGGACACCAGCCGGTCATGCACCACGACATCCGCCTCGCGCAGCAGCCGGTATGCCTTGACGGTCAGAAGGTCGGGATCACCCGGCCCGGTGCCGACCAGAAACACCTGGCCCATCGCGCTGTCTGTCATCGCCGCTGTCCCGCCCGCCACCGCATCCTCCCCAGTGCGCGGATCCGTGCGGAGCAGCTTTGCCGCTCCGCACAAGCCCACGGCACCTCAGTAGACGTCGTTCTGTGTGTTGTAGACGTTGAACTTGCCGGTCGGCGTGATCAGCCGCGGATCGCGGATCACCGCCTTCAGCTTCATGGTCTTGTCGTCAACCACGACGATCGCCGATTGCTGGTTCTTGCTGTTCCACACCGAGAACCAGACCTCGTTGCCGTCCTTGTTGAACTCGGGCTGCACCACGCGGCGTTGGCCTTCGGTGATGCCCGACCACTCGCCGATCGGCAGGATCACCGGCTCCTTCGACAGGTCGTTGATGTCGAAGACGGCCACCGATGCGGCGATGCTCGGTTCCGGATGCAGCGGCGTGTCGACGTAAAGATGCCGGGATTTCGGATGGGTCTTGATGAACAGCGACCCGCCGCCCTGGCCCTGCAGCGTCTCCACAACCTTCCAGGCGTACTGGGCATGCTTCTCGGGGTCGGTGCCGATCAGCACGACCGCGTCGCTGCCCAGGTGGCTGGTCGCCCAGACCGGTCCGAATTTCGGGTGCACGAAGTTCGCACCGCGGCCGGGATGCGGCGTGGTATCGACCTCCACCATGGCCGCCAGCTTGTCGTCCTTGGTGTCGATCACAGCCACCTTGTTGCGGGCATTGGCGGCGACCAGGAAGTAGCGGCCGGTGCTGTCGAAGCCGCCGTCGTGCAGGAAGCGTTCGGCGTCGATCTCGGTGATCTTCAGGTTCTTCAGGTCGGAGTAGTTGACCATCATCACCTTGCCGGTCTCCTTGACGGTGACCAGGAACTCCGGATGGTAGTGGGAGGAGACGATCGAGGCGACGCGGGGTTCCGGGTGGTACTCCTGGGTGTCCACGGTCATGCCGCGGGTGCCGACCACCTTCAGCGGTTCCAGCGTGTCGCCGTTCATCACCAGGAACTGTGGCGGCCAGTATGCCCCGGCGATGGCGAACCGGTCCTCCCAGCCCTTCATCTTCGAGGTCTCCACCGAGCGCGCCTCCAGTCCCACGCGGATCTCGGCCACCCTGTCGGGAACCTCCATCCACATGTCGATCAGGTCCACCTTGGCGTCGCGGCCGATGACGAAGAGGTAGCGGCCGGATGCCGAGAAGCGCGAGATGTGCACCGCGTAGCCGGTCTTGATGATGGTGACGATCTTCTTGGAGTCGCCGTCGATCAGCGCCACCTCGCCGGTGTCGCGCAGCGTCACCGAGAACAGGTTGGCGATGTTGATCGCGTTCATCTTTCGCGTCGGGCGCTGCGCCGGCGGGATCAGCACCTTCCAGGTGTCGCGGATCTCCTTCATGCCGAATTCCGGCGGCTGCGGCGGGTCGTTCAGCAGGTAGCGCGCCATCATGTCCACCTGCGCCTCGGTCAACTCCCCCGATCCTCCCCAGTTGGGCATGCCGGCGGGGGAGCCGAAGGTGATGAAGTTGCGCAGGTAGTCATAGCCCAGCGCCCGGGTCGTGTCGGGGGTCAGCGCCTTGCCGGTGGCACCCTTGCGCAGCACCCCATGGCAGCCGGCGCAGCGCTGGAAGTAGATTTCGCGCGACTGCTCGAACTCCTGCGCCGTCATGGTCGGCACGCCGGGCTTGGCGCCCGGCTGTTCGAGCTTCTCGCCCTGGAGCACATCCAGGCTCGGGGAGTATTGCCCGCCCGGCGTTGTCTCGTGGCCCTGCCGCGGGGGCCCCGGTGGTTGCTGCGCCTGAACGGCGGTCGCGGCGAAGCCGAGAACGGCGGCCCCCAGAGTCCACGCGATGATTGACTTGGACATTTGACCCTCAACGATTGCTACGGTTGCTCACGGCGAGCCGCGGCCTTCCACTCGGCCAAGCTAGACGTTCTGCGCGTGTCCGACTTTGCGTTGGCGCAACGTCGATCCCGCAGCGATCGACGAAAATTCGCCCTGCAGTTCGCAAACCCCGCTTCCGGGCGGATCGGATGGTCGGATGACGTGGCCGATGAGTTCGCGCGTGGCCTGCGCACCCGCCCTGTGGGCATGTGGCCGCGGCGTCGTGCAGGCGCTGGTGATGCTGTGCGTCCTGGCGACGGGCCCTGGGCTGGCGCGCCCGTTGCAGCCAACCCCGGCGGAACTGGCGGAGCTGTTCCCCGGGGCCGACATGCTGGCCCCCGCGCCAGCCGACGATACCGCCGCGCGGCCGCCGGTGCTGGTGGCGCGCAGGGGCGGGGAGGTGCTCGGCTATGTCTTTTCCAGCGCCGCCGCGGTCGGTTCCACCGGCTTCTCCGGCCGGCCCGTCGATGTCTGGGTCGGGCTGCGAAAAGATGGCGTGATTGCCGGAGCGTTGCTCGCCGAGCATCACGAGCCGATCCTCGGCGCCGGGATTGCGGAATCGCGGCTGCACGCCTTCCTTGCCGGCTACCGCGGGCGCGACATCCACGCCGCCGGCGCGGTGCCCTTGGGCGAAGGAGCGGCGCGCGCGCGCGGGTTCGACGCGATCAGCGGGGCGACGATCAGCAGTGCGGTGCTGGACGACGCCATCCTGCGCACCGCGCGCAAGGTTGCGCGCGCCTACGGCATCATTGCCGACCCGGCCGCAGGGACGATCGACCTCGAATCGAGTACCCCACGCAGCTGGACCGAGTTGCTCGCCGAGGGCTCGATCGCAAGATTGCGCCTCACCGCCGGCGACCTTGCCCGCAGCGCGCCGGACATGGAACGCCCGGCCGATCCCGACAGCCTGGTGATCGATCTCTTCGTCGCCCCGATCGCGCCGGCGCGCATCGGCCGCAACCTGCTCGGCGACCGCGACTATGCCGCGTTGATGGCCGGCCTGGCGCCTGGGGAACAGCCGATCCTTATCGCCGCGTCCGGCCTGGTGTCATTCAAGGGTACCCGGTTCGTGCGCACAGGCGTGTTCGACCGGGTGCGGCTGGTGCAGGGCGAGCACAGCATGGAACTGACGGCACCGCGGCACCGCCGGTTGGCGCGGTTGCAGGCCAGCGGCGCGCCGGATTTCGCCGAGATCGGGCTGTTCACCCTGCCCGCGACGCCCGGCCTCGATCTTGCCCGCCCCTGGCAGCTTGCCCTGATGATTTCGCGCCCTTCCCGGGAGGGCGGTGTGGCGCATGCGGGATTCGAGCTGGAATACCGATTGCCCGCGCTCTACCGCCCAAGCCCGCCGGTCACCGTGCCGACGGTGCCAACGCTGCTCGACATCCTGGCGCCGGATCCGCCTTCGGGCGAACGGCCGCTGTGGCAACTCACCTGGCGCGCCGCGCCGGGACGCATCGCTGTGCTCACCGCCGCCCTCGCCATCCTGGGCGCCCTGCTGGTGGTGCAGGACTGGCTGGTACGCAGCCGCACGCGCCACCTCCTCGTCCGCTTCGGCTTCCTTGCCTTCACGCTCGGTTGGCTCGGTTGGTACATCGGCGCGCAGCTGTCGGTGGTGAACGTACTGACGTTCGTCAATGCCGTGCTCACCGGCTTTCGCTGGGAATTCTTCCTGGTCGATCCGATGGCCTTCATCCTGTGGAGCGCGGTTGCGGTGGCGCTGCTGTTTCTCGGGCGCGGCGTATTTTGCGGATGGCTTTGCCCGTTCGGCGCGTTGCAGGAGTTCGCCAACGCGGTCTCCCGCCGCGCCGGCATTGTCCAGCTGCGCGTGCCGTTCCTGCTGCATGAGCGGCTATGGCCGCTGAAATACATCATCTTTCTGGGCCTGCTCGCGCTGTCCCTGCAATCGCTCGAAGGCGCCCTGCCCTGGACGGAGGTCGAGCCGTTCAAGGCCGCGATCCTGCTGCGCGTAGAGCGCCGCCCCGGCGCGCTGACCTGGGTGTTGCTGTATCTCGCGGTCCTGTTCGTCGCCGCATTGTTCGTCGAGCGCGCCTTCTGCCGCTACCTCTGCCCGCTCGGCGCGGCGCTGGCCATCCCGGCGCGGATGCGGATGTTCGAATGGCTGCGCCGCCGCGCCGCCTGCGGCACGCAATGTCAGATCTGCGCCAGGAACTGCCCGGTCCAGGCGATCCACCCCGATGGCCACATCAACCCGAATGAATGCATCCATTGCCTCGGCTGCCAGGTCAATTACTACGACGACCGCACCTGCCCGCCATTGATGGAGCGCCGGCGCCGCCGCGCTGCCCGGCGCGAGGCAGTGGCCGAGAGCAGTGCGGGAGACCCGCGATGACCCGCCTGCCCCGCCGCCGCTTCCTGTATGTCGGCGCCGCGATGTCCATGCCCGCCACAACCGGCCGCGCGGCCGACGCCATGTGGCGCTGGCAAGGAAGCCTGCTGGGCGCGACCGCCGAGATGACGCTGATGCACCCCGACCGCGCGACCGCCGAGGCGGTGACGGCCGAAGTGCTGGACGAGGTTGCGCGGCTTGAACAGGTGTTCAGCCTGCTGCGCCCGGAGTCCGAGATCAGCCGGCTGAACCGCGAGGGATCGCTCGCCGACCCTTCGCATGAGCTCGTGCTGCTGGTACAGCGCAGCCTGCATCTCGCCCGGCTGACCGATGGGGCCTTCGACATCACGGTGCAGCCGCTGTGGCAGCTTTACGCAGACCACTTCGCCCGCGCGCCCACCGATCGCGACGGTCCGCCACAAGCTGCGATCGACGCCGCGCTTGGCCGCACGGGCTGGCGCCATGTTGCCGTCGCTGCCGGGCGGATCAGCTTCGATCAGCCGGGCATGGCCATCACGCTCAATGGAGTCGCCCAGGGCTACATCACCGATCGCATCACGGGCCTGCTCGCGCGTCGCGGCCTGTCCCGCGCGCTGGTCTCGCTCGGCGAGCACCGTGCCCTCGGCGCCGGGCCATATGCCACGACCGAAGCGCCAGGCTGGCATATCGGGCTGCGCGATCCACGCCACGCGCGGCACACCATCGCCAGCATCGGGCTGGAGAACCGGGCGTTGGCCACATCGGGCGGCTATGGCACCACGTTCAGCGCGGATGGCCGCCACCATCATCTTTTCAATCCCGCGACCGGGCGCAGCGCCCATTCCTGGGCCTCGGCCTCGGTTCTCGCCGCCACGGCGGCGGAGGCGGATGGCTGGTCCACCGCATTGGCCGTGCTGCCCGAGTCGCTGGGCCTCGCACTCCTCGACGCCGGCCGGGGCGCGGCGCTGGAAGGCGCCGTCCTGGTGCGCCATGATGGCAGGATTGTCCGGATCGGACACACGTGACGGCCCTCCGGCCGACCGAGTTGCGACAGAACGGAATCGCCGATGCGGACCTTGCCGGTCTTTCTCATCCTGCAGGGCCGAACGGTCCTGGTTCTGGGCGATGGCGAGGTGGCCCGGCGCAAGGCGGCGCCGATCGCCGCAGCCGGCGCCAGAATCGTCCACGCCACGCGCTTCGACCCTGCCTTGCTGGACGGATGTGCCCTGGCGATCGGCGCCGATGCCGAGGAGGCGGAACTGGCCGCGCTGGCCGCCGCCGCCAGGGCGCGCAATATCCCGGTCAACGTCGTTGACCACCCCGCGTTGTGCACCTGCCTGATGCCGGCCATCATCGACCGCGATCCCGTGACCATCGCCGTCGGCACCGGTGGCGCGGCACCGCTGCTGGCCCGCCTGCTGCGCGCGCGCATCGAAGCCGCCGTCCCGCCGCTGTTCGGCCGCCTTGCCGCGCTGGTTGCGACATTCAACGGCCGGCTGCGCCAGTCGCTGCCGGACACCAGGCTGCGCCGGCGGGTGCTGGAACGCATCTTCACCGGGCCGGCGGCCGAGCGCGTCTTCGCCGGCGAGGAGGCGGAAGCGGCCGCAATCATCGAGGCCGAGATCGCCGCCGGGGCTGACGGCGGCGGCGCCGTTCATTTCGTGGCCGCGGGCCCTGGCGATGCGGATCTGGTCACGATGCGCGCGCAGCGCCTTCTGGGCGAGGCCGACGTGGTGGTGCATGCGCCCGATATCCCATCTGGCGTCCTCGCGCTCGCCCGGCGCGACGCGCCCCTGCTCTGCCTTGCCGAGCCGGCTGATTGCCTCGCGGCCGCGCTGCGCGAGGCACAGGACGGTCGCAAGGTCATCCGGCTCTGTGCCGGCGATGGCGCAGCGGTGTGGGCGCGAGAGGCGCCGGAGGTGCGGCGGCAGGGGATTCCGGCCGCCTTCGTACCAGGCCTCGCCACTGGCATGGAACGAGCCAACGATCTTGAGCGCATCCAGGGCTTGTCCAGGCTTGGCGTCGGGCAATGACGGACGGATGCGGCCGTGCATGAGTGATTTCCGGCGATCGCCGGAGTCTGAGGATGGTGATCGGGCATTGCGCGGTGGAGCCGCGCACCACGGCAGCGGTTCATCGGTCTTGGCCCGCGGCCATCGAAGCGCGAACGGGCCACCATGCCGGCCGCGCGATCGGGTTGTCCATCCGCAAGCACATCAAGGCCGCCGTTGGCCGGAGTCCGGTCAGCTTCAGCTTCAGCTTCAGCAAGACCCGATACCGCGGCATGTACCAGAGGGATGGTTGTTTGTTTAATCTTGACTGAATATTTAATGCGCATATCATTGAAGACATGAAGCGTGATGCCCAGGATGTCATCGATGAGTTCGTGGAGCGCATGGGCTTTGCCGCCCAGGCGGACGGATTGCCGCGGATTGCAGGGCGGATCCTCGGGCTGCTGGTGATCGAGGGAGGGCCGCTCAGCTTCAATGACCTTGCCACCCGCCTTCAGGTCAGCCGCGGCAGCATCAGCACGAATTCCCGCATCCTGGAACAGCTCGGCGTTCTCGAACGTGCCTCGCGATCCGGCGACCGCCAGGATTATTTCCGGCTTACGCGCGATCCCTACATCCGGCTGCTTCGCGGCCTTATCGAGCGGATGATCAAGGTGCGGGATGTCGTCGTCCGCACCAAGGACGAGCTTCCGCCGGAACTGACGGGGGTGCGGGGCCGGCTCGGCGCCCTTGCCGCCTTCTACGATCAGACCAGCACTGCGCTGTCCCGTATCGCCGGGGAGCCGTCGCACCGGCCCGACGAGCCGGAGTAGTGCGGGACGGACGCTGACGAAGCCGGCCATCACGCGGTCGCCCCTGCTTGATCGCGTGAGCCAGGCCTGCGCGTGTGGGTCCACCTTCCGCGATCACGGTTCCATCCGGGTGGCGATCACGCCTCCAGCGCCCGGCGGAAACGCCACAGGCTGAACGCCATGAAGGCGGCGCCGATCGCCCCGGTCGCCAGGAAGGCCGGCCAGACGATATCCAGCCCGGCGCCACGGAACAGGATCGCCTGGGCGAACGAGACGAAGTGGGTGGACGGCACCAGTTGCATGGCATAGCGCAACAGGTCCGGCATGCTGTCCTGCGGCGTGTTGCCGCCGGACAGCATGTTCATCGGCAGCACAATCAGGATGAACAGCAGCCCGAGCTGCGGCATCGACCGCGCCACCGTGCCCAGGAACACGCCCAGCGAGGTGGCGAAGAAAAGGTACAACGCCGCCCCGGCCAGGAACAGCGGCAGCGAGCCGGCAGTGTCCAGCCCGAGCACCGTGCGCACCACCAGCAGCAGCGACAACGCCACCGCCACCAGGATCACCGCCCCGTTGGCCAGCACCTTGGCGGCCATGATCTGCAGCGGCGTCAGCGGCATCACCATCAGGTGGTCGATGGTGCCGTGCTCACGCTCGCGGATCAGCGCCGCCCCGCTCAGCAGCACGCCGAGCATGCTGACGTTGTTGATGATGCCCATCACGCCGGAGAAGCGAGCGCTGTCCATCGTCTGGTTGAACGCCATGCGCGGCTGCAGCGCCACCGGCGGAACCTGGGGCACCAGCGCCGCGTCGCCGCCGACATAGCGCGCCACTTCGCTGGTCAGGATGTTCTGGATGTAGCCGGCACCGATGCCGGCCAGCATCATCGCGGTGGCATCGACGTTGACCTGCACGGCCGGGCGGCGGCCATGGCGCAGGTCCTCCTCGAAGCCCGGCGGGATGTCGATGACGAAGGTATACTGCGCGCTGTCCATTGCCGGGTCGATGTCGCGCACCGCAATCGGCGCGGGCCGCTTGAACTCCGGCGGCAGGAAGGCATCGGCGATGCGCCCGGACAGGACGGAGCGATCCTCGTCGGCGATCGCCACCGCCACGTTGCGCAGGTTGTGCGAAATTCCGGTGGCCTGGCTGTAGATCGCGAAGCTGAACGAATAGACCACGAACAGCAGCAGGAAGCGGTCGTGGCGCAGGCTGCGCAATTCCTTGACCGCCAGCCACAGCACGTTGGACAGGCCGCGCATGCTCATGCCTCCTGCTTGCGCAGCAGAATGGCGCTGGCCGCGGTCAACACCGGGATGAACGCGGCCAGCGGCAGCATGAAGCCGACCAGGTCGTGAAGCGGCAGCGCCTTGGTGAAGGCGCCGACGCAGATCTTGATGAAATAGGTGGTGGGGAAGAAGGTGCCGATCCACAGCCCCGCGCCCTCCAGGCTGGAGACCGGCTGGAGCATGCCGGAGAACTGGGTCGCCGGCATCATGGTGAGGATGGCGGTGCCGAACAGGGCCGAGATCTGGGTGCGGGTGAACACCGACATCAGCATGCCCAGCCCGGTGGTGGCGGTGACATAAAGCAGCGCGCCAAGCGTGAGCCCGACCAGGCTGCCCTTCAGCGGCACATCGAACACGAACACCGCCATGACGAGCATGGCGAAGAAGTTGATCATGCTGAGCCCGATATAGGGCAGTTGCTTGCCGATCACGAATTCCAGCCGCGTCACCGGCGTGACGTACAGGTTGGTGATCGAACCCAACTCCTTTTCGCGCACCACGCCGAGCGCGGTCAGGATCGCCGGGATGAACACCAGCAGCAGCGCGATCGTGCTCGGCACCATGGCATACAGGCTGGCGAAGTCCTGGTTGTAGCGGTAGCGCACCTCGATATCGGCCGGCGGCAGGATCTGGCGCGCGGGGCCGGCGCGTTCGGCGAGGAAGTGCTGGTGCACGCCCTGCACATAGCCCTGCATCGTCTCGGCCCGGAACGGCATGGCGGCGTCGATCCAGGCGGCAACCTCCGTCGGGCGGCCGGCGCGCAGGTCGCGGCCGAAGCCCGGTGGGATCTCCAGTGCCAGCGATATCTCGTTGCCGCGCATCCGCCGCTCCATCTCGGCGCGGCTGTGCAGCCGTGGGCCCTCCCGGAAATAGCCGGAGCCGGCGAAGGATTCGACATAGGCGCGGCTGTCCGTCGTATCGTCGCCGTCCAGTGCTGCGAAGTTCAGACGGTTCACGTCCGTGGTGATGCCGAAGCCGAAGATCAGCATCAGGATCGCGGTGCCGAGCACGGCCACGGTCAGGCGGATCGGGTCGCGCCGCAATTCCAGCACCTCGCGCCAGGCATAGGCGAAGGCTCGTTGCACCGCAGCCGAGCGTATCGGGCGGGTCGCGGCGCCGGCGGCGGCCTCACCCAGGGCGGCGGCATCCGCGGCGGCATCCGCGACGGTCTCGCCGGAGGCTTCACGCAGATGGCCGATGAACGCCTCCTCCAGCGTGGCCGCGCCGCGTGCGATGCGCAGTTCCTCCGGCGTGCCGCTGGCCAGCACGCGCCCGGCATGCATCAGCGACATGCGGTCGCAGCGCGCCGCCTCGTTCATGAAATGGGTCGAGATGAAGATCGTCACCCCCTCGTCCCGCGACAGGCCGATCAGCAATTGCCAGAACACGTCGCGCGCGATCGGATCGACCCCCGAGGTGGGTTCGTCCAGGATCAGCATTTCCGGCGCATGGATCACCGCGACCGCCAGCGACAGGCGTTGGCGCACGCCCAGCGGCAGGCTGTCGGCCAGCGCATCGGCATGGTCGCCCAGCCCGAACTGTTCGATCAGGCCAGCAATGCGCGGCCCGATCGCCGCCGGTGCCAGGTGGAACAGCCGGGCATGCAGGTCGAGGTTCTGCCGCACCGTCAATTCGACGTAGAGCGAGAAGGACTGCGACATGTAGCCGACGCGCCGGCGCATCGCCGTCGTGCTGTCGCCGACCGGCTGGCCGAACAGCCAGGCCTTGCCCTCGCTGGCCGGCAGCAGCCCGGTCAGCATCTTCATCGTCGTGGTCTTGCCGCAGCCGTTGGAACCGAGGAAGCCGAAGATCTCGCCACGTTCGATGCGAAAGCTCACGTCGCTCACCGCGGTGAAGTCGCCGAAGCGCCTGGTGAGCCCCTCCGCCACGATCACCGGCTCCGCGTCGCTCGGCGGCAATGGCGGGATCTCCAGCTGCCGGTGCCCGGCCGCATCGCCGTCGCGCGGCAGCACAGCGATGAAGGCAGCCTCCAGCGTTGCCGCACCGGTGGCGCGGCGCAGGCCTTGCGGCGTGTCGCTGGCCAGCACGCGCCCGCCATCCATGGCGATCAGATGGTCGAAACGCCCCGCCTCCTCCATGTAGGCGGTGGCCACCAGCACGCCCATCGCCGGGCGGCGGGCGCGGATGGCGTCGATCAGGTCCCAGAACTGCTGGCGCGCCAGCGGGTCCACGCCGGTCGTCGGCTCATCCAGGATCAGCAGATCGGGATCGTGGATCAGCGAGCAGCACAGGCCGAGCTTCTGCTTCATTCCGCCGGACAGCTTGCCTGCCGGGCGGCCGAGGAAGGGCGCCAGGCCGGTGGCCGCCGACAATTCGCCGATCCGCCGCCGACGTTCCGCCTCGCCCTGGCCGAACAGCCGGCCGAAGAAATGCAGGTTCTCCGCCACCGTGAGGTCGAAGTAGAGGTTGCGCCCCAGCCCCTGCGGCATATAGGCGATGCGCGGGCAGACGGCGCGGCGGTGCGTCGGGTCCGTCATGTCGCCGCCGAGGACGAACAGGCTGCCGCCCTGCAGCTTGCGCGCGCCGGCGATCAGGCCCAGCAGGGTGGACTTGCCCACCCCGTCGGGGCCGATCACGCCCAGCGTGGCGCCGGGCGCGATCGCCATGCTGACATTGGCCAGCGCAATGGTGTGGCCATAGGCATGATGCAGGTCCGCGGCGCACACCATGCCGCCGGCAGGGCCGGCGCCGCTCATTGCGCCCACCAGTCCTGCCTGGTCAGATCGGACTCCAGCGCGGCCGGCCACGCGATGCCGGGGGCGATGGGAACATAGGCGGCGCCGGTCAGGCCCACCTTGACCTGCGCCTCGTAGCGCCGGAGCAGGGCCGGCGGCAGCTGCACCCTCACGCGATACATCAGCTTCTCGCGCTCCGAGCGCGTCTCGACCTGGCGCGGGGTGAACTGGGCCTGGGCGGCGACGAACGACACCCGCGCGGGCACCGCCAGTCCTGGCACGGCATCAAGCAGCACGCGCGCCGGCGCACCGATCGCGATCCGCCCGGCCTCGGCCGTCGGCAGGAAGATCGCCATCGAGACGTCCGTCAGATCCAGCAGCGTCAGCACCTTGCCGCCGGCCGGCAACACCTCGCCGGCTTGTGCCAGGCGGTACTGCACGCGCCCGGCGCGCGGCGCGCGCAGCGTTGCCTGCTGCATCTGTTCGCGGATCCGGTCGGCGGCCGCCACCGCGGCGTCCACCGCCTCGCGCGCCGCATCGGCGCGCCGCAAGGCGGCCTCGGCGCCGGCCTGGGCGGTCAATTGCTGCATCCGCTCCTGGTCCACGCGCTGGTGCGAGACATGGCCTTCGGCGGCAAGCTGGAGGGTGCGATAGAGATTCCGGCCGACCAGCTCAAGCTCCGCCTGGCGCTGGGCGGTCTGCGCCTGGGCCTCGGCCACGGCCTCGCGATTGCGGCGCACCTCCGCCTCCGCCTGGCGGAGTTGGGCTTCGATTTCGCCGGTGTCCATCCGCGCCACCACCTGATCCTCGGCGACCAGCGCGCCTTCGCCGACCAGGATTTCAACCATGCGGCCGGCAAATCGGGTGGCCACATCCACCTGCTCGGCCTCCAATCGGCCGTTGCCGGAGGCAATTCCCGCCGGCAACCGCGACTGAAGCTGCTGCCACCACCAGCCGCCACCTGCCGTGGCGGTGGCAGCCAGGGCCAGCGCGATCAACCATCCGCGCCTGCTCATCCCGTCGAACTCCCATCGCTATCCAATGCGGAGATATAGTTCGTTTTGTCAGAATTGAAAGTTTTGGTGACGGCGTGTATCATGCCAATATGCGCTGGACCCGCCGCGCCGAACTCGCTGGCGGCAACGCGCCGCGCCGGATCGATCATGACGAGCCGTTGGCGGGGAGCCAGCCACCACGCCCGCGAACGTCGCCCGTCGAAAGCAGGAGATGCACGCGACCATGACCGCCATGCAGAAGACGACGGCTCTCGAAACGGTTCCGACGGCCAGCACCACGCCACCACCGCGTGGCCGCTCCCGCGACCGCGCGTCCAGCGCCCTGCCGGTGGTTCGCGCGGATGGTGAAGTCGTCGCGGATTTCGACCGGTCACTGAACGCGGCACTCGCGCGCATCACCGGCGGGCTGGCGCCTGCGGCGCTGATGGAAGTGTACTGGGACTGGGCGGTCCATCTGGCCAGCTCGCCCGGCAAGCGCACGCATCTTGCGGTCAAGGGCGCGCGCAAGTCGGCGCGGATGGCGAAATTCGTGCTTGCCTGCATGTCCGGCGGCAGTGCGGAGCCGTGCATCACGCCGCTGCCGCAGGATCGCCGGTTCGACGACCCCGCCTGGCAGCAGTTTCCGTTCAACGTCATGTACCAGGGCTTCCTGTTGCAGCAGCAATGGTGGCACAACGCCACCACCGGCGTGCGCGGCGTAACGCAGCGGCACGAGGAGGTGGCGTCGTTTGCGGCCCGGCAGATGCTCGACGTCTTCGCGCCGTCGAACTTCCTGCCCACCAATCCGGAACTGCTGCGCCGCACGGCTGCTGAAGGCGGGATGAACCTGGTGCGCGGCTTTCAGCATCTGCTCGAGGATGCCGCCCGGATGGTCACCGGCAAGGGCCCGGCCGGAATCGAGGCGTTCGCCGTCGGCCGCGAGCTGGCGGTCACCCCGGGCAAGGTGGTTTATCGCAACGCGCTCATCGAACTGATCCAGTATGCCCCGGCAGGCGATGCGGTCCACCCGGAGCCGATCCTGATCGTGCCGGCCTGGATCATGAAATACTACATCCTCGACCTGTCGCCGGGCAATTCGCTGGTGCGCTTCCTGGTGGCCCAGGGCTTCACCGTATTCATGGTCTCCTGGCGCAATCCCGGTGCCGAGGCGCGCGATGTCGGCATGGACGACTACCGCACGCTCGGCGTGATGGCGGCGCTGGACGCGATCGGGCATATCGTCCCGGGGCAGCCGGTCCATGGCGTGGGCTATTGCCTCGGCGGCACGCTGCTGTCGATCGCCGCCGCCGCCATGGCACGCGACGGCGATACCCGGCTGGGTTCGCTCAGCCTGCTGGCGGCGCAGACCGATTTCGAGGAAGCCGGCGAGCTGACGCTGTTCATCAGCGAGAGCCAGCTGACCTTCCTGGAGGACATGATGTGGCGGCGGGGCTTCCTCGATGCGCGGCAGATGGCGGGCAGCTTCCAGATGCTGCGCTCCAACGATCTGATCTGGTCGCGCATGATCCACGAGTACCTGGCCGGTGATCGCGGCCCGATGACCGATATGCTGGCCTGGAACGCCGACCCCACCCGCATGCCGTACCGCATGCATTCCGAGTACCTGCGCCGCCTGTTCCTCGACAACGACCTGGCGCAAGGCCGCTACCGTGTCGACGGCCGGCCGGTGGCACTCACCGATATCCGCGCGCCGATCTTCGCGGTGGGCACCGAGTTCGACCACATCGCGCCGTGGCGGTCCGCCTTCAAGATCCGCCGCCTGACCGATACCGAGGTCACGTTCGTGCTGACCAATGGCGGGCACAATGGCGGGATTGTCTCTGAACCCGGCCATGCCCGCCGGCGCCACCGGGTGCGTACGCTGGCGCCGGCGGACGCGGACCTGGACGCGGACACCTGGCTGGAGACGACGCCACCGGTGGAGGGATCATGGTGGCCGGCTTGGGTGGATTGGCTCGCCGCCCGCTCCGGCCCGCCGGGGGCGGTGCCGACGATGGGGGCACCGCAGGACGGCCTGCCGCCGCTGGACAATGCGCCGGGCCGCTATGTCATGCAGAACTGACACCATGCTCCCGCCGCGGCCCGGCGCCACCGGAACCGCCTTTCGCACCCGCGGCATCACCAAGGTATACGGCGCCGGCAGTGCCGCGGTGCATGCGCTGCGCGGTGTTGACCTGGACCTGCCGGCGGGCGAGCTGATGGTGCTGCTCGGCGCATCGGGCAGCGGCAAGTCCACCCTGCTCAACATCCTCGGCGGGCTGGATCGCGCCACCGCCGGCACGGCGCATTTCTTCGATGCCGAGCTGACCGCCATGAACGACCGCGAGCTGACGCTGTACCGGCGTCAGCATGTCGGCTTCGTGTTCCAGTTCTACAACCTGATGCCCAGCCTCACCGCCTATGAGAATGTGGAGCTGGTGACCGAGATCGCGAGCAACCCGTTGCAGCCCGCCGAGGCCCTCGCCCTGGTCGGGCTGCACGCCCGCGTCGACCACTTCCCGGCCCAGCTTTCCGGCGGCGAGCAGCAGCGCGTGGCGATCGCGCGCGCCATCGCCAAGCAGCCGACCGTCCTGTTCTGCGACGAGCCGACCGGCGCGCTGGACAGCACCACCGGGCGGGCGGTGCTGAAGGTGTTGCAGGACGTGAACACCCGGACCGGCGCAACCGTGCTGATCATCACCCATGCCGCCGCCACCGCGGCGATGGCTGACCGCGTCATCAGCTTCGCCGACGGCGCGATCCGCGAGGTGACGGTCAATCCGGCCAGGAAACGCGCCGAGGAGATCGACTGGTGACGCGAACGCAAGGCGGGCGATGAGCCCGCTGGGCCGCAAGCTGCTGCGCGATCTGCGGCGGATGAAGGGCCAGGCGGCGGCGATCGCCCTGGTGATCGCGCTTGGCGTCCAGTTGCTGGTGATGATGGACGGGCTGGTCAATTCGCTGGAAGAGACCCGGCGCGCCTATTACGAGCGTTACCGCCTGGCCGAGGTGTTCGCCCCGGCGAAGCGGGCGCCGCGGCACGTGCTGCGCGACATCGCCGCCATCCCCGGCGTGGCCGCGGTGGAGGGCCGGATCAATGGCGGTGCCCTGATCGACCTGCCCGGCGTGGACCTGCCGGTCACCGCCCGCGCCTTCTCGTTGCCCGCCGGCCGCGCGCCGCGGCTCAATGACATCCACCTGACCGACGGGCGGCGGCTCGACCCGACGCGCGACGACGAGGTGCTGCTGCTGCGCGGCTTTGCGCGGGCGCACGGGCTGCGGCCGGGAGCGCGGCTGGCGGCAACCGTGAACGGGGCGCGCCGCACGCTGAGCGTCGTCGGCCTCGCCGAGGCGCCGGAGGTGCTCTATGCCGTGGCGCCCGGCGCGATGGCGCCCGACGACGCGCGGTTCGCCGTGCTGTGGATGAACCAGGAGGCGCTTGCCGCCGCGTTCGACCTGAAAGGCGCGTTCAACGAGGCGCTGCTGGCCCTGGCGCACGACGCCCGCCTGCCGGCGGTGCTGGATCGGGTGGACCGGCTGCTGGACGCCTATGGCGGGCTGGGCGCCTATGGGCTGACGGACCAGGCGTCGAACCGCTTTGTCACGGAAGAGATCGCCGGGCTGCGCGCCTCCGCCACCAGCGTGCCGCCGCTGTTCCTCGCGGTGGCGGCTTTCCTGCTCTACATCGTCATCTCGCGCATGATCCAGTCGGAGCGCGAGCAGATCGGGCTGATGAAGGCGTTCGGCTATTCCGGGTTGGAGATCGCCACCCACTACGCCCAGTTCACCCTGGCGATCGCCACCGGCGGCGCGCTGCTGGGCTGCCTGCTGGGGGTGCTGGGCGGGCGCAGCATGGCGGAACTCTATCTGGACTACTTCAAGTTCCCCTTCCTGGTGTTCCGCATCAACCCGGCCGCCTTCGCCATCGGCATCGCCACCAGCATCCTGGCGGCCTCGGCCGGCGGCATGATCGTGCTGCGCCAGGTCTTCGCGCTGACGCCGGCAACGGCCATGCGCCCGCCCGCGCCGGCCGACTACAGCCGATCGGCCAGGCTCGGCGCCGCGCTGACCCGCCTGCTCGACCAGCCGAGCCGCATGGTGGCGCGCCGGCTGATCCGCCAGCCCATGCGCGCCGGCGCCGCCGTGCTGGGCATCGCCGCCGGCATGGCGCTGGCGGTGGCGATGCTGACGGTGATGAGCGCGTTCGACCGGGTGATCGAGCTCAGCTTCGGCGTGATCGATCGCAGCGACGTCACCGTGACGTTCATCGAACCGCTGGGCGACGCCGCGGCCTACCGGCTGCGGCGGCTGCCCGGGGTGATCGCGGCCGAGCCGTTCCGCGCCGTGCCGGCCTTGCTGCGCCACGGCCGCCAGACCTATCGCGGCACGCTCCAGGGCCTGGTCGCCGAGCCGGAGCTGAACCGCGCGGTCGGCGCCGATGCGCAGCCGATCCGCCTGCGCGCGGACGGGATCATCCTGTCCCGGCCACTGGCCGACATCCTGCGGATAGGCCCCGGCGACGTGCTGACCGTGGCGGTGCGGGAGGGACGGCGCCCCGAGTTGCACGTGCCGGTGGTCGCGGTGGCCGAGACGCTGCTTGGCGCGCCGGCCTATTTCGAGATCGGCGCGCTCAACCGGGCGATGCGCGAGCCGAACCGGGTGTCGGGCGTGCATCTGCGCATCGACAGCGCCGCCAGCGCCGGCCTGTACCGCGCGTTGCGCGGGATGCCGATGCTCGCCGGGGTCAGCCTGCGGCTGGATGCGCGCGACGCGCTGAAGCGGCTGATGGATACCGGCGCCGGTGCGATTCGGTACGTCATGGGTGCGATGGCGGCGGTCATCACCTTCGGCATCGTCTACAACAGTGCCCGCATCGCCTTCGCCGAACGCGCGCGCGACCTGGCCAGCCTGCGGGTGATCGGGTTCACCAGGGGTGAGGCGGCGTTCGTGCTGCTGGGCGAGCTGGCGGTGATCACCCTGCTGGCCCTGCCGGTTGGCGCCATGCTGGGCTATGCGCTGGCCGGCGCGATTGCTCGCGGCTTCTCCACCGACCTCTACCAGGTGCCGGCCAGTTTCACCCCGGAGGCATACGGCCTTGCCGCCATCGCGGTGCTGGTTGCCGCGCTCGCGTCGGGCTGGCTGGTCAAGCGCGATGTCGATCGGATCGACCTTGTCACCGCCCTCAAGGTCCGGGAGTGAACCGCATGCCGCGTCTGCGCTCGCGAACCTGGCTCATTTCGCTGGTGGCGCTGCTGGTGGGCGGCGGGCTGGCCGCATCGTTCTGGCCGCGCGCGCTGGCCGTCGATATCGGCCGGGTCGCGCGCGCCGACATGCGGGTGACGATCGACGAGGAGGCCCGCACGCGGGTGCGCAACACCTATGTCGTCTCCGCCCCGATCGACGGAAGGCTGCTGCGCGTCGCGGCCCGGCCGGGAGACGCGGTGGAGGGCGGACGGACGGTGGTGGCGCGCATGCTGCCGGTCAATCCGCCGGCCCTGGACCAGCGCAGCCGCGAGCAGGCACGCGCCGCCATCACCGCCGCCGAGGCCGCGGTGGCCGCCGCCCGCGCCGCATTGCGGCAAGCGATCGCCGAGAAGGATTTCACCGATGGCGAGTTGCAGCGCAAGCGTGTGCTCGCCCGCCGCGGCGTCGCCTCGGAGGCCTCGTTCGACGAGGCCGAGCGCGCGGCCCGCGGCGCCACGGCGGCACTCGACGCGGCCCGCGCCACCGTCGCCATGCGCGAGGCCGACCTGGCCAACCAGCGCGCGCAGCTGATCTCCTTCGCCGCCGCCGACCCGCAAGCGCGATCAGGCGCGCCGACCCTCGGGGGGGAGGACGAGGCCACCATCCCGCTGACCGCGCCGGTCTCCGGCCGGATCCTGCGGCTGTTGCAGGAGAGCGCCACCACCGTGACGGCGGGCACGCCGATCCTGGAGATCGGCGACACATCGAACGACCTTGAGGTTGTCGCGGAATTGCTGTCCACCGATGCGGTTCAGGTCGCGCCCGGCGATGGCGTGATGATCCGCAAATGGGGCGGCACCGAGACCCTGCGCGGCATGGTCGCGCGCATCGAGCCGTGGGCCTTCACCAAGACCTCGGCGCTGGGCGTGGAGGAGCAGCGGGTCCGCGTGATCATCGCGTTCACCGACCCCGCCGCCGTGCCGCCCAGCCTCGGCCACGGATTTCGTGTCGAAGTGCAGATCATCGTCTGGGAGGCGGCGGCGGCCCTGACCGTGCCGTCGAACGCCCTGTTCCGCCTCGGCGACGGATGGGCGATCTTCGCCGTGGTGGATGGCCGGGCCCAGGCGCGCAAGGTCGGAATCGGCCGCAACAACGGCACCCTGGCCGAGGTGACCGGCGGCGCCGCCGAGGGCACCGAGGTGGTGCTCTACCCACCACCAGGCCTCGCCGACGGGGCCCGCGTGGCCCGCAGGCTGGTGCCGATGTAATGCCAGCCCGCGAAATGGCCGACTCTTCCGGCCGTTTCGCGGGCTGGTATCGCGCGCGGGGCTGGCCGGTGGCCGCGCGCAAAGCAAGGACTCATGCCAGCCCGCGTTGACCCATGCTTTATGGGTCAACCTTTATGCGGGCTGGTATGGTGCCACGACCGAACATACCGGCGCTTCCGGCGCTTTCGGCGGTCGGCACCGGTGATGCCGCGGGCCACGCCGGTGCGGCCGGCCCAGCTGGCTTCGGATCAGCGACTTCGGTCAGCAACGGCGCAAGGGGATGCGCCAGCGCCGGGAAACGCCGGAGCGGCAGTGGAACCGGCCGCGGGCGGCGGCGCGCGGTCTGGTGCGTCAGCTCCGCGCCCGGTCCGGAAAGTCCGTGCACAGCAGCAGCCGCGCGCCCGGGTCCGGACGTACACTGCGCAGCACGGCCCAGGCCGGCTCCGGTGTCCGGCCGTGCAGTTCGGGAGAGACGACCGCGACCCGCTTGTCCGCTGCCAGCAGCGCCTCCACCGTGCCGGCATCCCACCACTCGCCATGAAACGCGTCGAGCCACACGCCCATGGCGGCGCCATCGAGCGCGGCTGGCGGCTCGTACTCGCTGCGGCGGGTAAGGAACGGCGCCCCCAGGTCCCGCCAGGCGAGCGTATCGGGCACCGACATGTCGAAAGCGAACCAGTTGGCGAGCCCGGCCGCACGCATCGCCCCGGTGAGCCGGGCGGCCAGCCCATCGGCCTTGATGTTCATGGCCAGCGGCAGATGGGCGTAGCGCATCGCGAGGTCGAGGAAGGCATCGAGGCCGAGCGCATCCGGTCCGGGCGGATCGTGCGCGATGACCAAGCGGCCGGCACAATCGCGGATGTCGGTCTCGATGCCGTGGCCGGCTTCGAAGGCGCGGCGAAAGGCGGCCATGGTGTTCTGCTCGGCCCGCGCGCGCCAGAAGCCGCGATGGGCGAGCATCATCACGGGCGATCGGCCCGGGCCAGGGCCGCGGCGCGATGCGATTCGGCGGTGGCGAGGAAGGCGGTGAGATCGGCGGGGGTGCCGAGGCCGTGCATCCCCGCCCCCTCGGCGCCGATCGGCACGGCTGCGATGCGCGCGCCGGCGGCGATCATCCGGTTGTACACCGGGGCGACGTAGAACTCGCCGTTCACCCGCTCCTCGGCGGCGATCATCGCCAGCGCAGCGGCGAAGAAGTCGCCGGCGCGGGCGAAATAGTAGAGGCCGACGGTCGCCTCGTTGGAGATCGGCACCTTCTCCGCCACCTCCGCCACCCACCCGTCGGGGCCGCGGCGGGCGAAGGACCATTTCGGGTCGGTGGCCCGCATGGTGAGGATGGCGCCGTCGGGTGGTGCCGGGCCGGCGGTGGCGGCGGCGAGGAACACGCCGATGGGCGCTTCCACCCACTGGTCGCAATTGGCAATCAGCATCGGCGCGTCGTCGGGAATGGCGGCACGCGCGGCAAGCACGGTGCAGGCAGCGCCCTGGGTCAGGCCGGGAACCACGGCGATGCCGCACCCGGGCGCCCATTCGGCCAGCTGGTCGCGCAGTGTCGGCGTGCCGTCGAGCTGCGCCTGCCGCACAATGAAGATGAAGCGGTGCGCGCCGGCCGGTCGCAGGTTGGCGATGACCAACCGGATCATCGGCACGCCATGGATCGGGATCAGCGGCTTCGGCGCGGCATAGCCGGCCTCGGCAAAGCGATGGCCAGCACCGGCCATCGGGATGACGATGCTGAGCATCACGGGGTACCTGCCGGCAGGGAAAGGGTGGGCGGCGAAGGGACGGGCCGAAGCCCGCCCCGTCGTGAATCAGGCCGCGGAGGTGTAGATGAAGTCGTTCGCCGCGATCTGCGAGGTGCTGCGATCGACGAAGGCGACGTAGTTGAAGGTGCCGCTGGTCTCTCCCAGGTAGAAGTAGCAGTAGGCCGCGTTGCCGCCCGCCGCGGCCACATCGACGCCGGTGCCGAACAGGCCGGCGGCGTCGAGCCCGAAGGCGGAGACGTCGACCTTGTCGATGCCGCTCTCGAAATCATAGATGAAGTCGCGGCCCGTGCCGGCCTGCATCACGACGGTGTTCACCCCGTTGGCCGACGCATCAAGGTCGTAGAGGCTGAGCGAGATCGAGTCGTCGCCACCGCCCGACTTGATGGTGTTGTCGCCCCCATAGGCCAGGATGAAGTTGGCGCCGCTGTTGCCCACGATCTCGGTGTGCGCCATGCCCGCGCCGCCAATGATGTAGGTGCCATCGGGGAAATCGACATTGGCAGCCTCGGCGATGATCAGTTTCTCGCCCACCGAGTAGTAGTCGCGGAAGACCTCACCGGTGGAGATGATGGTGTCGAAGTCTCCGGCACCACCCTCAAACCCCGCGATGAGGTCGCCCTCGTAGACCAGGTCGGTCACGCCGTTGACGATATAGGTATCGTTGCCGGTGCCGCCGAACAGGTAGTCGGCCGCCCCGCCATCGGCGCCGGCGTCGAGCGTATCGTTGCCCCCGCCGCCGATGATGAAGTCGCTGCCGAGGCCGCCGCGCAGCGTGTCGTTGCCGTCACCGCTGGGCCCGCTCAGGCCGAGATCGCCATGTATGAAGTCGTTGCCGCCGCCGCCCTCGATGAGGTCGTCGCCCTCCTGGCCGTAGAGCAGGTCGTCGCCGTTGCCGCCGTCGATGGTGTCGTTTTCCTCGCGGCCCTCGATGCGGTCCTTGCCACCCAGGCCGTACATCCTGTCGCGGTCCGGCGTGCCGATCAGGATGTTGTCGGAATTGTCACCCCTGGCGGTCACATCGCCGTAGAGTTCGGCAAGGGCAAGGCGCAGCGAGTCGGCGATGTCGCTGCTGCTGCTGTCGATCGGCACCGTGGTGCCACGGCCGAAAGAGGTGTTGAAGGCGGAGTAGGTGCTGGTCACGCTCGAAGTGACGGCGAAGATCGGCTGGACACCGCGCGAGGCCATCAGCGTATCGAGCAGCCGGGTCAGCACGTCGCGGGTATCGGGATTGCCGGGATCCACATCGTACCCGACGGAGGTTTCGACATCGGATTTGGCGAGGCCGCCGTCGCCGGCACTGACGGTGGTGTCGCTGGGCGCCGCGGCGGTGGCATCCGCCGTTGCGCTGGAGGCGATGCCGATGATGCCTTCCTTGGCAAGGAAGTCACTGATCGTCGCTTCGCTGAGGCCGTAATCGGACGCCGAGTGCGGCGGCGCATCGGTGGCGAGCAGGATGATCTTCTGCGAATCGGGGCGCAGGTTGAGGCCGTAGCCATTGGCGGCGCGCCACAGGCCGACGAACTGGGCCTCGGGGTAGTCGTTGCCGCTGAAGATGGTGAGCCCGCCCAGCGCCGATTCGAAGGCCGGAATGCTGTCGGTCAGCGCCAGTTCCGGCTTGTAGAGGTAGTCGCCGGTCGAGCCCCAGGGCGACACCGGCCGGTCAACGAAGGAGGCCAGCGCGAACCGCGACTCGGGATCCAGGCTGCGCACCGCCGCCGCCATCTCGCGCGCCTGGGCCTGGAAGCGGCTGAGGTCGTCGGAGTACGACCCGGACAGATCGACCAGGAAGATGAAGTCGATCGGCGGGCACCCCAGCGGAGTGGCGGTGAGGTCGACGGTCGAGCCCTTGAACAGCGCCTTCTCCACGCCGGCCAGCGTGTCCGTGCCGTCGGCGCCGGAGCCACGCACGTGCTTGACCGTGATCACGCCGGTGCTGTCGTCACGGGTGATGTCGTAGTTGGCGCAAATATCGCTGAAGATGGCGAGATCCTGGCCCTCGCCGCCGTTCAGCGTGTCGTTGCCGCTGCCGCCGACGAGGATGTCGTCGCCGGCATCGCCGTTGATGGTATCGTTGCCGGCCGCACCCATCATCATGTCATTGCCGGCATCGCCGAGCAGGGAGTTGTCGGCCTCGTTGCCGATGATCACGTCGTCGCCGGTGCCGCCGGCGGCATTCTCGATGGTGACGCCATTGGCGATGGTATAGCCGCCGAGCTGCACGTTGCCCGAGATGTCGAACACGCGGGAGATGAAGCCGCCGGCATGGTAGCTCGGCAGCATCAGGTCCTTCTTGATCTCGTCGGGCAGCGCCGCGTAGGTCGGCGTGCTGGTCAGGATGTCGAGCCATTCGGTGGTGGTGGCATCGTCGGTGCGGTCGAGCGTGGCGTCGTTGAGGTTCAGCACCACGCGGTTGGCGCCGGCATAGACCATCGCGTCGGTCCCTGCCGTGTCCCAGATCGTGTAGAACGACCGCGAGATCGCCACGGCCTCGCCGGTGAGCGTGCCGCCGCCGCCGGCATCGCGCAGGGCGTAGCTGCTGGCGCCGGTATTGGCCGCGCGCGAGCCGTAGAGATCCTGCAGCGCCTTGATGTCGAGCGCCGAGTAGCTGGCGGCGTTGCCGAAGGCCTGGAAGTTCGAGGCGTTGGAGCCGCCGAACTCGTAGGACATGACCGTGTAGCGGTCATTGTCGAGCGGGTCGTCGCTGCTGGTCGCGGCCACCGCGGCGATGGCGGTGGTGCCGTTGCCGGTGTCGTGCGGATGGCCGAGGCCAATGGCGTGGCCGAACTCGTGCATCGCGATGTAGCGCGAGAAGCCGGATTCCCCGGCCGCGCCGGGCAGGGCTGCCGCGAAATAGGGCGTGCCGTCAGCATTGTGGGTCAGCAGCACGACCACCGTCTCGTCCCCGCCGCCGACCTTGGCGTTGGTGCCGGGGAAGTCGGCCTGGCCGGTGTAGCTCAGCCCTTGGATGCCTGAGATCTTGACATCGGCGCTGGCAAAGTCGGCGGCCGCGGTGAAGTCGATATTGGCGACGCGCGAGGCCTGCGACATCGCCCATTGCGTCATGTTTCGGAACACGTCGGTGCTGCCGCCGGCATCGAGCACCTTGTAGGGAAAGGCCGCAAGTCCCTTGGCCGTGAGATCGGCGGTCATGAACGCCGCGTCGGCCGCCCCGGCATAGGCATAGGAGAGGGTCGTGGTGCTCCACTTCTGGTTGCCCTCGACCGCCCGGGTGACATCGTTGGCGACAGGCGTATGTGCGGTGGCGGTGGCCATTGGAATTCCTCCCTAAAGTCTCCCCGGCTCAGCCGGGCGTTATGCAGGAGCCCAGCGCGTGCGCGAGGGCGGCAAGAAACGCGGAACGCTGCGCCGCCGACGGCGCGAAGTCAGGCGGCAGCACGGCACGGAAATAGAGCCCATCCTGGCCGGCGAAACTGCCCGCGGCCACCACGGCGCGAGGGCCGTCGACCACTTCGACCGTCGCCTCGGCAAGCAGACCGGGCCGCGGCCGCAGGCCATGGCGCAGGGTGGCCGCCCCATGCATCAGCACCCGGTCGAACGGCCAGCCCGCGGCGGGGCGCACCAGCATGAAGGCCTGCGGCACCTGCACCGGCGGGCCACCACCGGCCGCACCGGGCGGAACCGGCAGGCGCCACGGCCCCTGCGGTGCCAGGAACAAGGCGGTGGCGGCCATTTCCGCCCCCGGCGCCGTTTCCCCCAACGCCGCCTGCCAGGCGGGCGTGGGAACGTCGCGGAACAGCGCGACCAGCGCGCCGAGACGTCCGTCGGGATCGGTCGTCGCGAGGGGCTGCGCCGTGACCGCGTCGGTGAACAGCGTGACGGCGACGTGCGCGACCTCGGGCAGCCCTGTCGGCACATCGAATTTCGCCGCGGCGGCGGAATGGGGCACATCGGGCGGAAGGTGCACCACGGCCGCATCCCGGCCGAGGCGTTCGAGCCGCACAGGAACGAGGCATGCCACGCCACAGCCTCCCGGAACCGCCGCCACGCCAGGCGTTGTCATGGCAGCCATGACGACGCCCGTCAGCGCAGTCAGCAGACGCCGTTGGAGGGTGCGGCGGGACGCCATGGCGAATCGGGCTTCCAGATGCTTCCAATGCCGCCACTTCACCACAGCGGCCGGAGCGACGCAAGCGACATGCGCATCCGATTTCGTGGAAATCCGCGTCGAGGTACACAAGAAAAGATTTGCACTTCAATGTGTTGCAAATCCGTTCCGGCACATGGCGGGCCGAATATCGGGTTCGTTGCCGGACCGTGGCGCGGCCACGCCGGCGCTTGACAGAGCGCAGGGCAGTCCCCGCATATGTTGGCCGCGGTGGCCACCGCATCCGCGCCGCAGGCGGCATTGGCACGGTCCACGCCATGCCCATCGGTCCGAACACAAGGGAGATCGGCGCCGCCATGATACGTAGTATCGTCTTCGACATGGACGGCGTGCTGGTCGATGCCGCCGATTGCCATTTCGAGGCGCTGGACCGGGCACTTGCCCTGTTCGGTCACCGCATAACCCGCGAACAGCACGTGGCGCGCTTCAACGGCCTGGCCACGCGCGACAAGCTGGCCATCCTGTCAGCCGAACGCGGCCTGCCCGTGCGGCTGCACGACCTCATCAACCAGTTGAAGCAGGACTTCACCCAGGAACTGCTGCCGGCGGTCGCCGTACCGGTGGCGGCCCACCGCGAGGCGATCGCGCAGCTGCGCGCAGAAGGTTACCGCATCGGCCTTGCCTCCAACTCGGTGCGCCGCACCGTCGATCTGGTGCTGCAGCGCTGCGGCCTCGCCGGGCTGATCGAGGTGACGCTCTCGAACGAGGATGTGACCCGGCCGAAGCCGGACCCGGAGATCTATCTGAAGGCCGCAGCCCTGCTCGAGATGCCGCCGGCGGCCTGCCTGGTGGTCGAGGACAATCCGAACGGCATCGCCGCCGCGCGCGCCGCCGGCGCCCATGTGATGGTGGTGCGCGGCCTCGCCGACATCCACCTTGACAGCCTGCATCATGCCATCGCCGAGGCCGGGCGCGCGGCGGCATGAAGGCGCTGCTGGTGGCCGATGGCACGCTCGCCACGCCGGTGGCCGGCGAATTGGCGGCCTTGGCCGCCGCGGCGCGCCAGGTGCTGGCGCCAGCGGCGATCCTGGCCGTCTGCGACGCGGCGAGTGCCGCTGGCGCAGGCGCGGCGCTGGACGGCATCGAACGGATCATGCTGCCGGCCGGCACCGGCGGCAACCTGTGCGCCGCGCTGCTGGCGGCCGACCGGATCGACGCCGATGACAGCCTTCTGGTGCTCGCGGCCGGCGAGCTGGCGCAGGCGGCCATCCCGCTCGCGCCAGGTCCGCTGGCAGCCTGGCTGCGGTCACTGCCGGCGTCCGGTCAGCGGGCCGCAGTCGCGGTCAACGGGTCCGCGGTTGTGGATCTCGGCTGGCTGGCGCGAGGGGATCTTCTGGTGGCAGCCGGCCGGAGCTGCCTGCTCAAGGCGCATGGGACGCCCACGCGGTTCGGCCTGGCGGACGCGCTGCTGTCGCTGGAGAGTGCCGAGCATCCGGTGGCACGCGTCCGGCCCGGCGCAACCGGGTTCCGGCTCGAAGACATGATGCGCGGCTGGTTCGTCGGCCCGTTCACACCGACCGCCCTGCACACACCGGGCTGTGAAGTGGCGGTCAAGCGTTTTGCTGCCGGCGCGCGCGAGGCATTGCATCACCATCGCGTCGCCACCGAGGTGACCTTGCTGCTGGAGGGGCGGGCCCGGATGGGCGCGCGGCTGCTTGGCCCCGGAGACGGCATCGTGCTGCCGCCCGGCACGGTGAGCGAGTTCGAGGCATTGAGCGACGTGCTGCTGGTGGCAGTGAAGGTGCCCGGCGCACCGGACGACAAGTTCCCCGATGCGCCGGTGCAGGCCGCCGGTCCCGCCTGATGCCGCTGCTGCGTCACGCGCGCGGCCTCGGCATGGCACCGCCGGCCGCGCTGCCGCCATTCGATCCCGCCCTGCTGGCCGTCGCCCGCACGCGCGGCGCGGCGCTGTTGAGCTTCCGCTCTCCCGCGGTTGGCGGGGTGGATGGCGGGGGGGCGGTGACGGTCGACGGTCTCGCCCGACCGTTTCGCGACAGCCCGCCGACCGGCGATGTGGTCTGCCATGCCATCGAGCAAGACAGCCCGCTGGCGCCGCTGCTGCTGTGGGACCTCGCCCATGCCTTGCCGGTCGGTGCCGCCATCGTGATGGAGCCGGCGGCAGAGGCAGCGCGGCCGAGCTTGCTGACACGAGGGTATTTCGCGCCACATCTGCATCGCGATGCCGACGAGGCCGGGGCGATGGTGTTGCGCAAGCTGGCGCCACTTCCGGCCGAGACCGAACCGGGGCTCGATGCCTGGACCTTCGGCATTCCGGTGGGTCCCGAAGACGCGACACTGCTCAACCTGGTGGTTGCCCGCGTGCTGGCGCTCGGCGTGCCGCGCTGCGAGATCCTGCTGTGCGGCGAGCCGGGGCCGGGCTTCGCCCATCGCGACAAGGTGCGCATCGTGGGACTGGACCTGCCGCCGGCGCCGCCGCTCAACATCAGCGCCAAGAAGAACCGGCTCGCGGCCGAGGCATCGCACCCCAACCTGTGCCTGTTCCACGACCGCATCCTGCTGCCGCGCGACTTCATGGATGCGGTGCGGCGCTTCGGCGATGCCTACCCGCTGGTGGCGTTCCAGAGCCTGTGGTTCGACGACCGCTGGAATGCCCTGCCGCGACGCTATTCCGACCTGGGTGTCGTCGACCGTCCGGTCGCCCGCGACCTGCTCGGGATGCCGCGCGCGGGCACGGCGCCGAGCGCCTTCGCCCCCGCGGTGCTGCCCGAGGTGGAGCGCACCGGCTTCGCGCTGGCCCATCCGCGCCGGCATGTGCCGGATCTCAGCTTCGTCAACGGCAGCCTGTGCCTGGCCAAGCGCGCGGTGTGGCGCGCCTGCCCGCAGGACGAGGGATTGCACTGGACCGAGTTCGAGGATGTCGAGCACGGATTGCGCGCCGCCGCGCAGGGCATCCCGAGCCGCTGCAATCCGTGGACGGTCACCTATTCGCTGACGTCGCGGCCGATCCTGTCCTTTGCCGGCGCGGTGCGCGCGGAACTGCCCGACGGACGCGTCCGCCAGGTGCGCGCACCGCTGGAGGTGCTGCCGCTGCCGCGCAAGCCATTGATCAAGATGGCGCGCGGCGAGGCCGAGCAGCGGCTGGCACGCTTCGCCGCCGCCTATCTGCCGGCAGGATTGCCGCCGCCCGGGGGCGCCGGCTGGCGCGGCCGGCACGGGGTGACGCTGCGGCTGGAGGCCATCGTGGCCGCTGTGCTCGGGGCCAGCCTGCCGCGCACGGCGGCAGCGGTGGCCCGTTTCGTCGCCGACTGGGAACGGCAGGTGCTGCTGGACCAGGTCGGATATCACCGCCGCGGCGAGCTGGTGGCCCTGTTGCTGGCCAACGGCAGCGGCGCCAAGCGGCATCTGCTGGACCAGTCGCCGGAGCTGCTGCGCCTGTTCGCGGCACGCCCGCGCGGGCCGATGTTCCACGAGTCCCTGGCGGAATATGCCCCCCCCGGCTCGCGCTTCGGTGCGCTGGTGGCGGCGCTGCAGCTGGCCTTCGCCAGCCGGCGCGTCACCTACCATCCCCGCGGCTGGCGCGGATTGCGGCACGCCATCCGGTCGGCGCTGCCATGATCCTCGCCGTCCTGCCGCGCCGCCCCGGCGAGGCGGCGCCAATGCGCTTGCCGGCCGCCTTGCTGCCCTTGCTTGGCCAGGCCCCGTGCGCCGTGGTGATGCTCGGCCGCGGCGACCTCGCGCCCGGCGGGGATGCACGGCCGCTCGCGCCCATGATCGCGCGCAGCGGCATGCGGCCGGAAGCCTTCGCGGACGCGTTGCTGACCCTCCCCCACGACCGCGTGCCGGTGCTGCTGTTGACCGGCCTGAAGCCGGGCGACGCGGTGGCGGTGCTGGGTGCCGTCGGTTCCGCCCTGGCGCAGCGCGACCGGCTGCCGCCGGCCCTGCTGGTGGCGGGGCAGGACGAGGACGTGGCGACACTCGCCGAGGCGCTGGCCGATGCCTGCCTGGTGCGCGCCGTCGGCCTGGCGCTGGCCGACCGTCGCCGGGTGGCGGGGCGCATCCGCCGGCGCGCGGCGCTGCTGCGCTGGTTCGGCCCCAACCTGCTGATCCGCAGTGCCAATGCCGTGCTGCGCCGCGTGCGCACGCGGCTGAAGCCGTGACCGGCCAGAGCGTTGCCCACCCTCCCGCATCGGCCATTTCGGTGGTCATCGCGGGCACGCTCCGCTCCACCCTGCCCGGTCGGCCGGCGCCCGATCTGGAGCACTGCCTGGCCTCGCTGCGCCGGCATCTTCCCGGCGCGCAGCTGATCCTGTCCACCTGGGACGGCGAGGCGCCGGCGGCGCGCGCCCTCGGTGGCGACGTGCAGCTGGTGGCGCAGCCGGCACCCCCTGCCCTGCGCGATGCCAATGGCAACGCCAACAACCTGCTGCGCCAGATCGCGGCGGTGCGGCTGGGCCTGGCGCAGGCGACCCGCCCCTATGTGCTGAAACTGCGGCCCGACCTGGCGCTGGCGGGCCGGCAGATCGCCAGCCTGTCCGACAGCGGTCCGGCCCGGCGCCACCCCGCCCGGCATTTCCGGAGCCGGGTGACGATCACCACGCTTGCCACCCGCGATCCGCTGCGCCACCCGATGCTGTTCCATCCCTCCGACATGGCGCAGTTCGGCGAGGCGGCCGATATCCGCGACTACTGGGACCATCCGCCGCCCGATGCGGCCACGCTGCGGCGGCGGCGGCCGACGCGAAACCCGATCGGCAGCGCCGCCGGCTTCACCGACATGCGCGTGGTGCCGGAACAGGCGCTGTGCCTGGCCTGGCTCGCCCGCCACGGCACGGCGGTGGCACTGCGCCACCCCTGCGACGGCGACCGGACACGGTTTCGGCTGTCCGAGGCCGTGCTGGCGGCGAATTTCGCGCTGCTGCCTTGGGAGGCGTCCGGGGTGGTGTTTCCGGATCGCTTCGCCGCGTCGCGGGCGATCGCCGGCACGCTGTACGACGGCGCCGCGATCGCGGCGCTGGAGCAGGGGCTGGCGGCATCCGATCCGGGGCGGAGCCTGCGCTACCTGCTGCACCGCTATGCCGGCCTGCCGCTGCGGCGGATCTGGTGGGTGAGCGCGGGGGCAATGCTGCTATACAGCCTGCATCCGGGGCTCGCCGGTGCGGTGCGACGGCAGTGGCGGCGGTGGACCGGCTGGAGCGGCTGACCCGACGGGAGGAAGCATGGACGACAAGCTCGCGCGCTACGCGCACAACCAGCGGACGCAGTACGACGCCACCAGCGCCACCCTGGAACAGGCGCAGGCACAGGTGGCGCCCGACTACGCCGAACTGCGGCGGATCGCCGACGGGTACAGCCGCTTCATCCTGCAACATTATTTCCAGCGCCGTGGCTGGAAGGCCGACCCCGACCAGGCTGACCTGTCGCGGTTGCGGGTGCTGGATTTCGGCTGCGGCGTGGGCAGGGTGATGGAGGCGTTCGCCGCCCGCGGGGTGGGGCAGGTGGATGGCTGCGACATCAGCGAGGCGATGCTGGGCCATGCCCGCGCCAATCCTGCGCTGGCCGCGTCGCGCCTGCACCTGACGCAGGGCGACGATGCCGGGGGCGTGGCGGCCGGCAGCTACGACATCGCCTATTCCTTCCTGTGCCTGCACCACATCCCGATGCGCCAGACACGCATCAACATCCTGCGGGCGTTGGCGAACGCGCTGGCGCCGGAGGGGATGGTGTTTGTCGAGCTCAAGCTGTTCCCTGGCGCGACCCCGGCCAAGATCCCGGCCCGCCATGCGCACTGGAGCGAAAACATGGTGGCGACACACACCAACAGCGCGTCCGACGTGTGGGTGACGCCGGACGCGCTGGGGATGGTGTACGAGGATGTCCGGCTGTTCTTCTTCGACATCGCCATGATCGAGTTCGACCTCGCGACCAACCACTACGACCCCGATCCGCACGCGATCTACAGCCTCGGCTTCAACGAGCTGTTCGTCGCCGGCACGCGACGGCCGCTGCTGAAGGCGCTGGTGACCGCGTAGCGCCGGTCGTGCCTGGCGCGTCCGGCCGGCAGTGATGCGAGCGGTCGGGCCGGCCCCGCGATCAGCCCGATCGCGACGCCGCTGGTGGAGCGCATGATCCAAGGGATTTTGTTTCTTAATCGTAATAATTGGGGCACATTCCGGCCCGGCGTGGCGGTCAGCCGAATTTTGGCTTCCAGGCGCGGACGGCGGCGCGGACATAGGCGGGCAGCGGGCGGGCGGGCGGATGGGGCGGCGGTGCGGCGCGGGGTTCGGCGCGCGGCTTCTGGTGCGGCGGGCGGGGGCGTTCGGGCAGGCGGAGGCACGCCGGCGGGGTGAGGCCCAGCATGCGGCAGAGCGGGCGGAGGATGCGGCCGGCCTGGGGGACGGCGGTGAGGAATTCCGTCGCCTCCGGCGTGGCGAGCAGGGTTTC
>JADYYZ010000335.1 GCA_020853405.1 Acetobacteraceae bacterium | reverse complement strand
TCGCGCCTGCTTGCGTTGCTGGAGGCGCGCCGGTGAGCGGTGCGGCGCCCTCGGGCCCCACCCGCGCCGGATTCATCGCGCTCCTGGGCGCGCCGAACGCCGGCAAGTCAACGCTGCTCAACCGGCTGGCGGGGGCGAAACTCTCGATCGTCTCGCCGAAACCCCAGACCACGCGCCTCAGGGTGCTTGCCATCGTGATGCGCGGCAACGCACAGCTGCTGTTCATCGATACCCCCGGCATCTTCCGCCCGCGCCGGCGGCTCGACCGCGCGATGGTGCACGCCGCCTGGAGCGGCGCCGGGGATGCCGATATCGCGGTACTGCTGGTCGATGCCCGCAAGGGGATGTCCGAAGCGGTGGGCGCGATCCTGGAGAAGCTGCGACCCCGCACGGCGCCCACCTGGCTTGCGCTGAACAAGATCGACCTGGTCCAGCCTTCCGAGCTGCTGCCGCTGGCCGCCGCGCTGAACGCGGCGCTGCCCTTCGCCGAGACCTTCATGCTGTCGGCCACGACCGGCGACGGCGTCGCGCGCCTGCTCGAACGCGCGGCCGAAGCCGTGCCCGAGGGCCCGTTCCTGTACCCGCCCGAGGATCTGACCGACCTGCCCGACCGGCTGCTCGCGGCTGAGATCGTGCGCGAGCGGATCTATGCCCAGACGCGCGAGGAGGTGCCGTATGGCACCACGGTCGAGACCGAGAAGTGGGAGGAACGGCGCGACGGCTCGGTTGCCATCCACGCCGTGGTCTATGCCGCGCGCCCCGGCCAGAAGGCGATCCTGGTCGGCAGGCAGGGCGCGCGCATCAAGGCGATCGGGGCGGCGGCGCGGACCGAGCTCGAGCAGCTGCTGGAACGGCGCGTGCACCTGTTCCTGCGCGTGGTGCTGCGCGAGCGCTGGGACGAGGAGCGCGAGCGGCTGGCCGCGCTGGGGCTCGAGGACCCGGGCTGAGCGCAGCCGGGCAACCTGACGCATGGAATGGACCGATCACGCGATCGTGCTTTCCGCCCGCCCGCACGGCGAGGCCGGCACCATCGCGACCGTGCTGAGCGCGGCGCACGGGCGCCATGCCGGCCACGTTCCGGGCGGCCAGTCGGCGGCCAGGCGCGCGGTCTGGCAGCCGGGCAACCTGCTCTGCGTGCGCTGGGCCGGACGGATGGCGGACCAGCTCGGCAGTTTCTCCGCGGAACTGCTCGACGCCGCGGCGGCAGCGGCGATGGAGGACCCGTTCGCGCTCGACATCCTGCTGGCCGCGACCGCAGTGGCCGACGGCGTGCTGCCCGAGCGCGAGCCGCATCCGGAAGTGTTCGCTGCCCTTGCCGCACTGCTCCGTGCGATCGGGCTGGGGGCAGCCCTGCTGCCCGGCGCGGTCGCCTTCGAGGCCGGCGTGCTGGCGGCGCTCGGCTACGGCCTCGACCTCGAACGCTGCGCGGTGACCGGCCGGCCGGGCGCGCTTGCCTTCGTCTCGCCCCGCACCGGCCGCGCGGTCAGCGCGGAAGCGGCGGGCGAATGGGCGGAAAAACTGTTCCGCCTGCCACCCTTCATGCTTGGCCGGGCCGCCGCGACCCGCCAGGACATCGCCGATGGGCTCCGCATCACCGGCCATTTCCTGGCCGAGCGGCCGTTCGCCGCGCTGAACCGGCCGCTTCCCGCGCCACGCGATCGCCTCTATGACCGCGTGCTCGCCTGGGCTGCCGAGTCGCCCGACGCCGAAGCGTGACCGAGATGACCGACACGATCGAGAAGACCCCGCTCGCCGAGGCGCTGTCCGAGCGCTACCTGGCCTATGCGCTGTCCACCATCATGGCGCGCTCGCTGCCGGATGTGCGCGACGGGCTGAAGCCGGTGCACCGGCGCCTGCTGTGGGCGATGAGCCAGCTCCGGCTCGACCCCGCCGCCGGCTTCAAGAAGTGCGCGCGCGTCGTCGGCGACGTGATCGGCAAGTTCCACCCGCACGGCGATGCCGCGGTCTACGAGGCGCTGGTGCGGCTCGCGCAGGATTTCGCGCAGCGCTACCCGCTGGTCGAGGGCCAGGGAAACTTCGGCAACATCGATGGCGATAACGCCGCGGCGATGCGCTACACCGAATCGCGGCTGACCGAGGTCGCCGCCGCGCTGCTTGCCGACATCGGCTCCGATACGGTCGATTTCCGCCCCACCTATGACGGCGAGGATAGCGAACCCGTGGTGCTGCCGGGCGCGTTCCCGAACCTGCTTGCCAACGGCGCGCAGGGGATCGCGGTCGGCATGGCGACCTCGATCCCGCCGCACAACGCCGCCGAGCTGATCGAGGCGGCGCTGCACCTGATCGCGAGGCCCGAGGCGCCTGTGGATGCGCTGCGGCGCTTCGTGCCCGGCCCCGATTTCCCGACCGGCGGCGTGCTGGTGGAACCGCCCGACAGCATTTCCGAAGCCTATCGTACCGGACGCGGCGGCTTCCGCCTGCGGGCGCGCTGGAGCCGCGAGGAGATCAAGGGCGGCGGCTTCCGCATCGTCGTCACGGAAATCCCCTGGCAGGTGCAGAAATCGAAACTGATCGAGCAGATCGCAGAAGCGCTGGAGGCGAAGAAACTGCCGCTGCTGGGCGATGTGCGCGACGAAAGCGCCGAGACGGTGCGGCTGGTGCTGGAGCCGCGCAGCCGCAATGTCGATGCAGCACTGCTGATGGAATCGCTGTTCCGCGCGACCGCGCTGGAAACCCGCATCGCGCTCAACATGAACGTGCTCGATGCATCGCGCACGCCGCGCGTGATGAACCTTGCCGAGGTGCTGCGCGCCTGGCTCGACCACCGCCACGAGGTGTTCTCGCGCCGCACCGCGCACCGGCTGGTGGAAATCGCGCGTAGGCTGGAGGTGCTCGACGGCTACCTCGCGGTCTACCTCAATCTCGACAAGGTGATCCGGATCATCCGCGCCGAGGACGAGCCGAAGCCGGTGCTGATGAAGGCGTTCGCGCTGACCGAGCTGCAGGCGGAAGCGATCCTCAACATGCGCCTGCGCTCGCTCCGCCGGCTGGAGGAGATGGAGATCAGGCGCGAGCACAAGGCGCTTTCTGCCGAGCAGAGGAAGCTCAAGGCGCTGATGAAGGATGCCTCCGCCCGCTGGGCGGCGATCGCCGACGAGCTCAGGGCGATGCGGCAGAAATTCGGCGGCGGCGCGCTGGGTGCGCGCCGCACCACGATCGAGGCGGCGCCATCGGTCGAGCTGCCCGCGATCGAGGAAGCGCTGGTCGAGCGCGAGCCGGTCAGCGTGGTGATCAGCGCCAAGGGCTGGATCCGCGCGCTGAAGGGCCACCTGGCCGATGCCACCGCGCTGCGTTTCAAGGAGGGCGATGCGCTGGCCCAGCTGGTGCGGGCGGAAACCACCGACCGCATCCTGCTGTTCGCCAGCAGCGGCAAGTTCTTCACGCTCCGCGCCGCCGACCTGCCGGGCGGCCGCGGCGACGGCCAGCCGGTGCGCCTGCTGGTCGACATGGCGAACGAGGATGCCATCGTCGCCGCCTTCGTCTACCGCGAGGCCGAGACGTTCCTGCTCGCCTCCGATGCCGGGCGCGGCTTCGTGGTCGCCGCCGCCGATGCCCTGGCCGAGACCCGCAAGGGCAAGCAGGTGCTGAACCTCGACGGCGGCGAGCGCGCCCTGATCTGCGTCGCCGCCGAGGGTGACCACGTGGCGGTCGTCGGCAGCAACCGCAAACTGCTGGTCTTCCCGCTCGACCAGATCCCGGTCATGGCGCGCGGCAAGGGGGTTCAGCTGCAGAAATACCGCGATGGCAGGCTGTCGGACGCGCGGGTGTTCCGCCTCGCCGAGGGCCTCTCCTGGGCACTGGGGGAAAAGACCCGCACCGAACCCGACATGCGGCCCTGGCTGGGCGCCCGCGCCCAGGCCGGCCGCATGCCGCCCAACGGCTTCCCGCGCAGCAACCGTTTCGGGGGCTGATCGCCCTTATCACAGGTCGTGATTGGCAATTCCCAGCGCCCG
>JADYYZ010000334.1 GCA_020853405.1 Acetobacteraceae bacterium | reverse complement strand
CACTTTCGGGCGGAGTTGGTCGGCGACGGTGCGCCACTGGGCGTGGGCGGCGGCTGCGTCTTCCTGGGCGTAGGCGGTGCCGATCCAGACGGAGACGATGCGGCGCTGCGCCTTGCCGGCATGCGCCCCAGCGCGTTGCGGGCGAAGTGCACGCGGCAGCGCAACCGGGTCCCATCGCAGCAAGCTGCGATGGGTGCCCGGCAGGTCGCGCGCAGCACCTTCGTCACCGCGGCCTTCAGGCCCTCATGGGCGTCGGAGACAACGAGCTTCACCCCGGCCAGGCCGCGGCGCTTCAGCGTGTGAAGCCCGGCGGCAGCGGCGGCGGTGCTGCGCCAGCGCCCCCGACCGACGCGCGCGCGCGCGTGTGAAGCCCCCGAACCGCCGCCGCAGTCGCGCACCACGGCCTGCCCGCCCGACGCGCGCGCGTGTGAAGCCCCGCCCGACGCGCGCGCGGTTTTCGGCACGCCCCGCGCGCGTGCGTTTGCCCCACCCGACTGACGCGCGCGGTGATATCGGCCGCGCCTGGTGCTGGCGCGGGGCGCCCCTCAACCGTGGAACTCTGATGGGAACCTTGGTGGGAACCAGGAAACAGCGGTCGCAGAAACACAGGCCATCTCAAGGCGGTACGCCGATCGACTGGCGGAGGGGATGGGATTCGAACCCACGGTACAGGTTGACCCCGTACAACAGTTTAGCAAACTGCCGCCTTCAGCCACTCGGCCACCCCTCCGCCGAAAGAGTGGGTGCACGGCATATGCGCCGCTGCCTCTACCAGTGCCGGCGAAGCGGCGCAACCAGCGGCCGCTACTTCAGTGGCACCTGCATGCCTCTCGCCGTCGCGGGGCGGGCCATCATCGCCTGGAACCAGCCTCGGACATGCGGGTAGGCATCGAGGCTGGTGCCGATCCCGTTCAGGTGCCGTTCATGCCGCCAGACCCAGCCCAGGATCGCGAAGTCGGCAATGCTGGGGCCATCCTGGGTGGCAACGAACGCCCGGCCGGCGAGGCGCGTGTCCAGCACGCCATAAAGCCGCTTCGTCTCGTTGCCGTAGCGGGCCAACCCGAACTCGCGGACCGGGCCCTCGGGCTGCAGCAGGAACTGGTGCACCTGGCCCGGCATCGGGCCAAGGCCGCCGACCTGCCACATCAGCCATTCCAGCACCGCGACCCGTTCACGCGCCGAGGCGCCCAGGAACCGGCCGCTCTTCTCAGCGAGGTAGATCAGGATGGCACCGCTTTCGAACACGCTGATCGAGGTGCCATCGGGGCCCACCGGGTCGATGATCGCGGGGATCCTGTTGTTGGGGCTGATCGCGAGGAACGACGGCTCGAACTGCTGCTTCCTGGTGATGTCGACGACATGGACCTGGTAGGGGAGGCCCATCTCCTCCAGGCCCACGGCAATCTTGCGGCCATTCGGCGTGTCGTAGGTGTGGAGCTCGATCGTGCCAGCCTCGGCCATCCCCGTCCCTTTCCGGTTGCCCGGCAAGGCTAGACGGGTTGGCCATCAGTGCAAACCGCCCGGGCGCGGCATCGTCTGCCGCGCCCGGGCATTCCGGCCCGAGATCAGGCCCAGATGCCGCCCTGGAACTTCAGGACGCCATCGTCGAAGCGCAGCTGCTCGAAGCGAACCAGCGTATCGAGGCCATCGGGGCCGGCAACGGTGGTGAGACCCGACGCCGCATCGAGCACGCTGAGCGCATAGTCAGCCTGGTTCCCGGAATAGACCGCGATATCGTAGCCGCCACGGCCATCCAGCAGGTCATCGCCAGTGCCGCCGGTGACGATGTCGCTGCCGTCGCCACCCAGGAACGAGTCGTCGCCCGCGCCCAGATAGACGATGCTGCGCGTGATCGCCGGGTCGTAGGTGCCGCCGACATGGTCGGTCGGGCTGGCCAGGATCTCCACCTGGTCGTTGCCGTCATTGGTGCGGATCGTCAGCCGGTTCTGGGCAGCCGTGCCGCCGTCGCTGTCAACTTCGAGGCGGATCGTGTCGTCGCCGGCAGCGGTGGTCACGCTGACGGTCTTCGCGCCCTGCAGAACAAGGTCGTAGTCCTGGCTCTGGAACGGCCCCTTCAGGCGCCCGAAATCGGCCTGGACGATGGCGAAGTCGCGCACGGTGAGCTCGGCACCCAGGAACTCGTTCAGGCGGATGAGCGGAATGCTGCCCCAGCCGCTGTCGAGGCTCAGCAGCGCATCGGCCCCATTCCAGTCGAGCGAGATCGGATCCGGCCCCACCGACGTGCCCCACGCGAAATCGACCTCGCGCACGGCCACGTCGCCGTCGGTCGACAGGAAGCGCGCGAGATGCGGGCCGGTGCTGTCGTTCGGCGAGGACGAAGCCTGTTCACCCGGCACCGTTTCGTTCGTGTAGTCGAGGTTGCGGGCCGGATCGCGCGCATTCGCGAGGTTGGTGGTGTCATCGAGCGTCTGCCGCCACAGGCTGAATGCCAGCGACGATGCCCCGCCGACAGGCGGCGGCGCGGTGACGTTCAGGCTCACCGTCGCGGTGCCGCTTTGCGCGCTGCCGTCATCGGCCATGTAGCCGAAACTGTCATGGCCGACGAAGCCCGCATCCGGCGTGTAGGCGAAGCTGCCGTCGAGGTTCAGCACGAGCTGGCCGTGCTGCGGGCCGTTGACCAGCATGGCGGTCAGCGGATCGTTCTCGGGATCGGTGTCGTTGACCAGCACGTTGCCGACGATGCTGGCATCCCGCGGTCCGCCAAATGCATCATCGTTGGCAACCGGCGGGTCGTTCACCGGCGCCACGGTCAGCGTCACCATTGCCGGAGGGCTGCTGGCCGTGCCGTCGCTCGCGCGGTAGGTGAAGGAGTCGGTGCCGTTGAAGTCGGCCGCCGGCGTGTAGACGAAACTGCCGTCCGGATTCAGCACCAGCAGGCCATGCCCGACGCCGGCGACCAGGGTCGCGGTCAGCGCATCGCCGTCCGCGTCCAGATCGTTGGCGAGGACATTGCCGGCGATCTGTGTGTCCTCGTCGCCGGTGAAACCGTCGGGCAGGGCAGCAGGCGCGGTGTTGCCGGTGTTCGCAAGCGCGACGCTGACATTGACCAGCGCCGGCACGACGAGGCTCCCATCCGACAGCGAGTAGGCGAAGCCGTCGGTGCCGCTGAAGCCGGCGTTCGGGGTGTAGGTGATGATGCCGGCGCCCTGGTCGAACACGGCCTGGCCATATGCGGGCGCGAGCGCGATGCCGGTGATGGCAAGCGGGTTGCCGTCGGCATCGCTGTCGTTGGCCAGCAGGTCGGCGAGCAGCAGGACCACGGGCGTATCCGCCTGGGTGGTCGCGCTATCGGTGCCGGCAACCGGCGGCGTGTTCACCGGCGACGGCGCGGCGACGGCAACCGTGATGGTCGCCGTGTCGGTACCGCCGCCGATGGCGGCGATCGTGTAGGTGAAACTGTCGCTGCCGCTGAACCCGGCATT
>JADYYZ010000333.1 GCA_020853405.1 Acetobacteraceae bacterium | reverse complement strand
GCTGCGTTCAGTGCGCCGGCACCGCCCGGGGCAGCATCGGGTCGCGCATCGGCAGGTTGATCAGGGCCGCGAACACACCGCAGCCGATCGCGATCCACCACATCAGGTCGTAGCTGCCGGTGCGGTCAAAAATCACGCCGCCCAGCCAGGCGCCGGCGAAGCCGCCGATCTGGTGGCCCAGGTAGACCAGGCCGAAGATCGTCGCCAGCCACTGCGTGCCGAACAGCCGCGCCGTCAGCTGCACGGTCGGCGGCACCGTGGAAAGCCACAGCAGACCCATCGCTGCGCTGAAGATCAGCAGGTTGAGTTCGGTCTTGGGCGCGGCCATGAACAGCGCCATCACGACCGCGCGCGCAGCATAGATGAACACCAACAGTTCGCGCCGGCGCCAACGGCCGGCCAGTTCACCGGCCAGCAGCGAGCCGAAGATGTTGAACAGGCCGATCGCGCTGATCGCAGCACCGCCATACCAGGGATGCAGCCCGCACAGTGCGGCGAACCCCGGCAGATGCGTGGACAGGAACGAGACATGCACGCCGCATACGAAGAAGCCGCCGAACAGGCACCAGAAATCCAGGCTGCGCAGTGCTCCCGCCAGCGCATCGCCCGCCCGCTGGCGCCGCCGCGCCCCTGCTGGCGCGTCGCCGGTCAGCGGCGTTGCCAGGAACACCATCAGCAGGGCCGCAGCCGCCATGGCATAGAGGGTTGCCTCCCAGCCGAACGCGCCGATGCCGGTGGCGACCAGCGGCACCACGCTGAACTGCCCGAACGAGGAGCCGGCGGTCACCAGCCCGATGGCGCGCGGACGAAGCCCTTCCGGCAGCGCCCGCTGCAGCGCGGCCATGACGACGGGAAATCCCGCGGCACTGATCGCCAGCCCCAGGAGCGGCCCGGCCGCCAGCAGGAACACCAGGTAGGTCCCGGCCGCCGCCATCAAGGCAATGCCCAGCGCATAGAGCACCGCGCCCCCCCACAGCACCTGCCGGCTGCCGAACCGGTCGGCGAGGTTGCCGCACAGCGGCTGGAAGACGCCGTTCGGCAGCACCTGCACGGCAAGCGCAAAGGCCAGGACCGAGGCCGACCAGCCATGGGCGAGCGTGATCGGCGTCAGGAACAGGCCGAAGGACTGGCGCAGTCCCATCGACAGGGCAGCGAACACGACGCCGAAGGCGACCAGGGCGAGGGAGGACATAGGCGCGGTTTTCCCGGGGGTGAGGGCCGGCATCAGGGTCCGCCGGCGGCAGCACCAGCGCAACGGGGAGCGGACGAGTGTGACGGCCATGCTTGCACGTTTGCGGCCGGGCCGACGAAGCGGAAATTCTGATGGGCTGCCCCCCGCCATCCTGATGAGTTGGCTCGGGGGCCGGCGGATTCTTGCCGCATCGGCGGCGCATCGTCATGGTCCGCCCTCCGCACCCCCCCTGTCGCCGCCCCGGGACAAGGAGCCCTGATGCTTCGCTCGCTCTATGACCGCACGCTCAGCCTGGCGGCGCACCCGAAGGCGCCATTCTGGCTGGGGGTGATCAGTTTCGTTGAAAGCAGCTTCTTCCCGATCCCGCCCGATGCGCTGCTGCTGCCGATGTGCCTTGCACGCCGCGACAAGGCATTCCGGCTGGCGCTGATCTGCACGATCACGTCGGTTGCGGGCGGCATCCTTGGCTATGCAATCGGCTACTTCCTTTTCGATGCGCTGGCGCGGCCGATCTTCACCGCCTATGGCAAGCCCGATGCGCTGGCGACCTTCCAGCACTGGTACGACCGGTGGGGGCTGCTCTTGATCCTGGTCAAGGGGATGACGCCGATCCCCTACAAGATCGTGACCATCGCCTCGGGCGCCGCGCATTTCGATTTCGTGGTGTTCCTGCTGGCCAGCATCGCCACCCGTGGCGCGCGCTTCTATCTGGTGGCGTTCCTGGTCTGGAAGTTCGGCCCGCCAGTGCAGCAGTTCATCGAACGGCGGCTGACGCTGGTCACCACAATCGCCGCGGTCTCGCTGGTGGGCGGCTTCCTGGTGCTGCGCTACCTGTAGCGGGCGGAGTGCGCTTCGGTTGTGCTCCGTCCACCAGCAACGCCGGCACCATCACCCTGGCGGTCGCGATGCTCTCAGGTTGCGACCGCGGCCACCACCTTCGCGATATCGTCGAGGCTCGCCGGGTCGTCGATCGTCGCCGGCACCGTCCAGCTCTCGCCGTCGGCGATCTTCTTGATCGTGCCGCGCAGGATCTTGCCGCTGCGGGTCTTGGGCAGACGGGGCACGATGCAGGCGGTGCGGAACGCCGCGACCGGGCCGATCCGCTCGCGCACCATCTTCACCAGCTCCTGCTGGAGGTGGAATTCGGTCTTCTCGACCCCTGCCTTCAGCACCACGAGGCCGAGCGGCACCTGGCCCTTCAACGTGTCGCGCACGCCGACCACGGCGCACTCGGCGACGTCGGGGTGGCTTGCCAGCACCTCCTCCATGGCGCCGGTGGAGAGCCGGTGGCCGGCGACATTGATGATGTCGTCGGTGCGGCTCATTACCCACACGTAGCCTTCCTCGTCGACCATCCCGGCATCGCCCGACTGGTACCAGCCCGGGAAGGTTTCGAGGTAGCCGGCGCGGAAGCGCTTCTCGTTGTTCCACAGGTTCGGCAGGCAGGCAGGCGGCAGCGGCAGCCGCACCGCCAGCGCGCCGATCTTGCCGCGCCCGACCGGCTGGCCGCCTTCGTCGAGCGCCTGCACGTCGTAGCCGGGGGCTGCCTTGCCGCCCGAGCCGGGTTTCACCGGAAACAGGCCAAGGCCCGCGAAATTGCCGGTGATGGTCCAGCCGGTCTCGGTCTGCCACCAATGGTCGATCACCGGCTTGCCGAGCAGCCGTTCGCTCCAGACCACGGTGTCGGGATCGCAGCGCTCGCCGGCCAGGAACAGTGCCGCAAGCCGCGACAGGTCGTACTGCTTCATCAGCGCGCCCGCGGCATCCTCGCGCTTGATCGCACGGATCGCGGTCGGCGCGGTGAACAGCGCCCGCACGCCGTGCTCCTCGCAGACCCGCCAGAAGGCGCCGGCATCGGGCGTGCCCACCGGCTTGCCCTCGTAGACGACGCTGGTGCAGCCGGCCAGCAGCGGCGCGTAGCAGATGTAGCTGTGGCCGACCACCCAGCCGACATCGCTCGCCGCCCAGAACACGTCGCCCGCATCGACGCCATAGACCATGCGCATCGAGTTCGTCAGCGCGACTGCGTGCCCGCCATTGTCGCGGATGATGCCTTTCGGGGTGCCGGTGGTGCCGCTGGTGTACAGAATATAGAGCGGGTCGGTGGCCGCCACCGGCACGCAGGGATGCGGCGTGGCCGCTGCCTCCGCCTCGTCGAAATCGATGTCGTGCGGGCCTAGATCGGCCGGATGCTCCGGGCGCTGCAGCACGAGGCAGAATTCCGGCTTGTGCGGGCTGGCCGCGATCGCGGCATCGAGCAGCGGCTTGTAGGCGACGATCCTGCCCGGCTCGATGCCGCAGCTGGCGGTGATCACCGCCTTCGGCGTCGCATCGGCCATGCGCGCGGCGAGCTCGGGTGCCGCGAAGCCGCCGAACACCACGGAATGGACCGCGCCCAGCCGTGCCACCGCCAGCATCGCGATCACCGCCTCGGCGAGCATCGGCATGTAGATGATGACGCGATCGCCCCTGCCGACGCCGCGGGCGGCGAGCGCGCCGGCCAGTCGCGCGGTGCGATCGGTCAGCTCGGCATAAGTCAGCACCGCCTTCCTGCCGGTCATCGCGGAATCCCAGATCAGCGCCGGCTGCGCGCCGCGCCCGGCCGCCACGTGCCGGTCGGCGGCGTTGAAGCAGGTGTTGAGCCGCCCGTCCGGGAACCAGCGGCCATAGACGCCCTCTCCGGCATCGAACGCGCGGGACGGCGCCCGGTCCCAGTCGATGGCGGCGGCGCGGCCGAGCCACCAGGCATCGGGGTCGGCCTGCCAGGCGGCGTACTCGGCATCATAGCGGCTCACGGCCTTCCCTCCCGTTCTGTTCCGGCCAGCCTGCGGCGCTTCGCCGGCGGGCGGCAAGTGCCATTCTTGCCGGCGCGAGCAAGCACGTCCGGCGGGTGGATTCATTGATCCAGCGCATGGGTGCCGCCGGCGGTGCGATCGGTGCTCAGCCCTTTGCGAGCTCGGCGCGGGCGAACCGCGCGAAGTCGCGCACCGCGCGCAGGCTGTCGCGCAGCGCCGCCCGCGCCGTTGCATCGAGCGCCCTGGCATCGACCAGGTTGCCTGGCAGCAGCCCCTG